>NZ_LWGJ01001703.1:0-33578 GCF_001635845.1 Oleiphilus sp. HI0132
AGCTTTATTGTCGAGGCGAAAACACCTCCTACATCTCCAGACGTCACCTGACGTGCGAGCTGGGTAAAATTCACACCATTTTTCGGGTTGCCCGATGAGTCCAAACTATCACTTGCACGTGAGAAGCTCCAGTCGACACCTTGCTGATATCCTTCATTCAAGCTCACTTCTAATATCTTCGCTTCAAGAATAACCTGGCGTTGAAGTATCAACTCTGAGCTTTCCAAGTAACGCTCCACCGAAGCAAGCGTGTCGCTATCAGCACGTACGACGGCCATACCTGTGCTTGGAGTAATCACAACAGAGTTGCCTTCTTTACTACCAATAATCAGCTGTAATGTACTTTCCAGACGCTGCCAGAAATCGTTCTGGTTAGTGGTCGCAATACGAGTTCCGAAACCGCTGCTTTGCGTACTAGCACTGCCAGAATCTGAGTCGGAGTCACTTGAGGAAGAGCTTCCTCCACTTGAGTTTTGAGTAATTTGTCCAGAGCTAACGCGCGTCTCACTATCGCCGTTTCGGTTTACATTCAGATAGTTTATTTGAAAGATCTGGGTACGAAGCCCGGCAGGGAAGACCTTTATAAGTCGGCCTGACTCCTCATATTCATAACCATAGATATCTTTGGCAATGCTCATCACTTCAGATACCGTTACATCCCTGAGTTGCAAGCTAATACTGCCACTAACATCAGGATGAACAACCATATTTTTATTTGTACCGTCTACAAGGCCGGCAAAGAAATCCCGTGCCGGAACATTGTTCACGCCAATATCAAAGCGCGGCTCAATTTTTCCTATTGCACTATTGTAATTACCAATTTGTGGCGTTAGTGCGTCAACAACAGCAAGCGGCACTTCTTCATTCGCATGGGGAGATAAAGGCTCATTCTGCTCATCAAGCGCCTCATCCAAGGTATCGTTTATCTGATCAACCGCCGACGTGGTGTTCGCGGTTGGTGTCTGGAGCAGCGCATTTTTATTCGCACAGGCAGATAGAATTAAGCACATACAAAATGCCAGTAAACTGTGGGCACCTTGTTTTGTTACTTGATACGAGCCTTTTGACCTTACCATGTTGTTCTCACTTCTGTACTTTTGAGCCTGCCACAATCATGTAGCTATAGGCTTTATATCGCAGACCAAACCTTAGCTTAGGCCCGCTTAAAGTTATTTTCGAATTTGTTTGATTTTATTGAGGTGCAAAACGACTTCTCTTCCGTCATACACCAACGAGACAGACTCCGACGAAATTCTTCTTACTTTCGCACCGGAAACAAAGTCTCCTTCATACACTTTTTTGCCATTGATCATTGCTCGGCGGTTATCCCCTGCGCTCATTATATAGTTGAGAGAGAAGTTCGGCATACGGCGCTTGGTTTTCGCGGCAGCCTTTCTCTTTTCCCCATACGGCGCTGTTGGGTCAGACAAGACCTCACCGCCAGGCAAACTATAAGTTTGTTTGGCGGACAGCGACAATGAAGCGCTTAAGCATAAGCCAAACACTAATACTAAAGAGCTCTTGTAAATTGTAGTTTTAAACACCGATCCAGTCCTCTTCCAGGCTCAGAGTACTGAGCTGAACTTTTATCGTCGCATTAGGGTACCGATCAACTTTATAACTCAGCATTCTCCAGTAAAAGCCGCTCAAGCTTTCTAATTGCTGTAAATATTCAACCGTCTGGAAATAAGTTCCTCGCAATTCCATTTCAAAGCCATGCGTAAATATAACCGCCTGAGGCTCTGCAGAAATGGCGCTATCATTAGTCTTATCTGATTCGTCTGTGGTACTCCCCAAACTCACGTTCAAGGGCTCTACCGGTAGATTTTTGGCACTTAGCAAGCTCAAGCCTTTGTAGTCAGATAAGACCTTTTTCATAAGGTTTGCCATATCTTCAGGCGCAACCAGGTTACTCATACGCTGCCCTATCTTTAAACGTAAGCCCTGCAGGCGCTCTTTTAATTGTTCTTGCTCTTGCCTTAGTGCTGCATTCGGGTCGTGAGCCAAAGCTGAAGTCAGCTCACTGAGCCGATTACTTTGCTCAACAGTTTCTTGTGTCAACGATGCTTTGTTGGCTAAGTTAGCTTTGTGCTTTTTTTCATAATCAGCGAAGCCTGTCTGCAGCCAAATAAAAGCAATGATCACCACAGCAGTACCCGCCATAATTGCCCGTTCTCTAAGGCTTAGGTCGGCTGTTTTATCACGTAGTTCGTACCATTTCTCAAGGTTCATTTCTGGCCTCCTTCTTGTTCTACAGAAGAACCAGCCGAGTCTTTAGCATAGTTGAGTATTGCTTCACTGCTATCAAGACGAGAAAGTAACACCTCAGGTGCTGCAGTGTGCTCTTCAGAGCGCAAAGAGAAATTCAACCAATGTCTCTTCCCTTCGTGTTTTTCAAGTTCAAACAATGTAAATGTACGCCCCAGGAGGCTGTCTTCCTGACGAAGCTTTTGCAAATACTCGGGCACCAAGTCACCGTTCAGGGTAATGCCTTCAATATGCATCTCCTTTCCTGAGGAGCCAATAATTATTGAGTTCAACCATAGTTTATCTAAGTTCTGGCGTGCAAGTGAGAGCAGAATATTAGAAAAGCCTTCATCATCTTTAACTACAACCGTATCTAGCATTTCGATCATTCGTTGACGAGCTTCAGCTTTAGCGTGCAAACGCTGATTAGCGGCGACTAATGACTCATCTTTTCTCATGCGTTTAGCTTTAACGCTTAGTGTTTCAAGGCGCTTTGCCATTTCTTCATTCTTTGATTTGATTACTTCAAGCTCTTGAGCTTCCTGCTTTAAGCTATGGCTAAGCCACAAGCTGACACCAATGAGCAAGAGCAAGGTGACAACAGGCAGAAGTATAATTTGTTCGAGTGGTAACTTTACGCGTTTTGGTTTGAAAGCGTCGGTATAGAGGTTTACTTGTTGCATATTGCTCTACCCCTCTCTCAATGCACTGGCGAGCGCGACAAAAGCTTGAATTTCTTCAAGGCCCAGATTTGCCTCGTCCTGCATAAACAAGGACATATCAAGCGGTTCGACTCTGGCGCCAATACTACCACCAAGCATATTTGCTAATGGCATATTGGGTGCAGGGCCCATCAGTGCAACCGTTTGCGGAGGAACTTGAGCCATCTGGCTTTCAAAGTAATCAAATGAGCGCTGGATTTCTAAAGATAATTGCTGAATAACCGAGTTTTGCTGCGCGACATCGTTCAGCGCTTGTAAAGAAAAGTCAAAATGCCTGGAAAAGTAAAGCGTGTCACCTTTAACCAACACAATCATTCCAGCACCGTGACGAAGATATAAAACCGCAACGGGTCTTTGATCATCACCTGCTAGTCGCAAGGCAATATTCCTAATCGCTAGCTCTGAGATCTCAATTGTTTCTAGTTCCAAACCAGACTTATTGACGAGATTCACGGTATCCTGGATTAAAGCTGACCGACTGGAAACAACATTCACCTGTTCCGGACGTCCTTTTAGGGCATCCTGAGGAAAATCATAGACATCCAGCACCGCATCGTTTACGTCATAGTCGAGTAGGTCTTTTAGCTTCCAGCGAACGGCATCGACGAGTTCACTCTCTTCAACTTTTGGCTTCTCGATAGGGTAAACTCGATACTGATCTGCCGGCAAAACGACGCGACAAGTTGCACCGTCGAGGCCATGCTCTTCAACAAGTGACTCCAGCACTGATACACGCTCTGCCGCATTGCACTCACGATAATCACACAATGTAATGAGCGCATTTTTGCCTTCATTTTTCGAAGCGACAGCAAGAGCTATACCGCTGGAGCGAACTTCCAGCCCTACTACTTGAGCTTTCGATTTCTTTTTAAATAGCGAAAACAAATACCTGCCCCTAGATCTAAATAAGCCCCTGAATCGGAGCGCCACCAGCCTTTTTAAAGCTTTTAGTTAGAATAGTTCAGTAAGTTACTGTTTGCAAAAGTTTTATACCACATAGAATTCAACATTAAGACCCAGACTCAGCAGCAGCGAATTTTAAAACTGTAAATGCAAAAATCCCCACCAAAGGCGGGGATTTTTTACTTACTCTGATGCCTGCACAAAATTTGCGGCATACATAAGAAGCTTAGAAGCAACTATTAAACAAGGTTTCGCCATTTAAGCCCTGCTTCTCAAGGATATCTCTGAGTCGCTTAAGTGCTTCAACCTGAATCTGACGAACTCGCTCGCGAGTTAGACCAATCTCTTTACCAACCTCTTCCAAGGTGCTCATACGGTAGCCACGAAGACCAAAGCGACGAGAAAGAACTTCTTGCTGCTTACCAGACAACTGATCCAACCAGCCATCAATGCTACCTTTAAGGTTACTATCCTGCAGCAACTCTGCAGGATCAGACGCTGACTCATCAGCAACTGTATCTAGTAATGATTTGTCGCTACTGCCGCCGATAGGCATATCAACAGAGGCAACACGCTCGTTCAAGCCCAACATGCGCTTAACATCAGCAACAGGCTTATCAAGCAAATCTGCAATTTCTTCTGGCGATGGCTCGTGATCAAGTTTTTGAGTCAACTCACGTGCAGCACGCAGATATAAATTCAGCTCTTTTACTACGTGAATAGGCAGACGAATTGTACGCGTCTGATTCATGATTGCGCGCTCAATAGTTTGGCGAATCCACCATGTTGCATAAGTAGAGAAGCGGAAACCACGTTCTGGGTCAAATTTCTCAACTGCGCGAATTAGGCCTAAATTACCCTCTTCAATCAGGTCAAGTAGAGTCAAACCACGATTAACATAGCGACGTGCGATCTTTACAACGAGTCGCAAGTTACTTTCAATCATTCTCTTACGCCCGGCCGCATCACCTTTCTGCGCCAAGCGAGCAAAATAAACTTCTTCTTCTGGGGATAAAAGCGGAGAAAATCCGATTTCATTCAAGTACATTTGTGTCGCATCAAGCTGACGGTATGACTGACTTTCTGATGAGCGACCGTCTATGCCTGTCTTCTTAGCTTTCTTTTTCGCGGTTATCGGAGTGACGACTGTCTCAGCCTCTTCCTCAAAACCCCAACTTTCAGTCGTTGTCTCTTCTGATTCAACGCCATCAATTTCTACTACATCGTCAAAGTACGCTTCTCTTTCTGCTGACATCTGTCTTGCCTCGCTTTTTATTGTTTGCTCATCAAGATCCTTGATGATGCAACCTAGCTGTTTAAATAAATACGCTACCAGCCTCGCAACTGGCATTTTTCCCTTTTAGGATAGTTTTATCTCGCAGGCAGATATTTCATTGGGTCAACCGGCTCACCATTGCGCCGAATTTCAAAATGAAGCATTACCTGTTTTGAGTCAGAGCTCCCCATCTCTGCGATCTTGCGACCTTTTATTATTTTTTGTCCTTCTTTAACTAGTATCCGCTGGTTATGTGCATAAGCGCTGAGGTAAGTTTCATTATGATTTATAATTACCAAGTTTCCGTAGCCTAACAAGCCATTGCCTGCATAAACTACTTCTCCATCAGCGGCCGCATATATTGGCGAACCCAAATTGCCGGTAATATCGACCCCCTTATTGAGAGTCGTACCCGCAGACTTCCCTTTGCTCATTCCACTTGAACGGGAAGTTCCTACAGAACCTTTTATAGAATACATGGCAAGTATCGGGCCAAGATGAGGCCACTGCCAATTTATGTTCTTGATGTGCTTGGTTTTTTTATCTCTTGTTACGTTTTTACCATTCTGCATAGTTTCTTTACGTTCTGTTACATTCCCTCTTCTCTTAGACCCTGATTTTGATATTTTCAAGTTCGATTTCTGTGAGTTTTTGCGACGTTCTAAATTTATTTTTTGCCCCGGCACAATCACATAGGGCGACTTTATTCCATTCTCTCTCGCCAACTCCTTCATCTCACGGCCATAGCGCCATGCGATGGCATATAAGGTATCTCCCTTACGTACAACATGCTGCCCAAAGTAGACTGGAGGGTTAAAGTTTTTATCTAGATATATTGATGGAGAGGTACAGGAGGCCAGAAGGAATAGCGTTAAGATACAAAACGTTACAAAAGCAAGAGGTCGCCTATTTTTTAAACACGCCAAATTACAAAGCGGATAAAAAGTAAACAATTCGACAAACCTCTCCATAACATATAGCTATAATATTTTTTTATTTAATTCTTTTTACTTCTTTAACTTAATGAAGAATATTAAGTTACTTAGCTAAGTCATTCATCTTCTATCTTATTCGCTCAGAATATAAGCAAATTAAACGTTACCGCAAAATACACCAGTGTTACCCTAAGAAACACTCTTATTAAAACAGATCACACACTTTTTGTGTTCTCTTTCTCATTATTTGCGCCCAAGCGGGAAAGCAGCAATACAATTAAAGCTGAACCAATGGCACAAATCACTGCAAGCACTAGATAGGAAGACTCTTGCGTTAAGGCTACATACTTATCCGGAGAAATATTAGCCTCTAACAAAGGTACTAATTCACCATGACGGTTTTCGCGATAGCTTAAAACCTGCTTCCAAGGCCAAACCTTGTTCAAGGCACCAATCATAAAGCCTGTTAAAACAGCCAAAGTCAGTTTTCTATAACGTGAAAATGTCCAAACAAGTAGTTTGGCAATGGACAAAATACCAATACCACACCCCAGCACAAAGACACTTAATACGGCGAGATCAAAGTCCTTCACCGCCCCAAGAATATAAGCATAGGTGCCCAGAATCAGTAAGATAAAGCTTCCGGAGATACCTGGTAGCACCATAGCGCAAATCGCAAGCACACCCGATAGAAAGGCGTTAAAGAGTGTTTGATCAATACTCGCTGGAGACATTGAGGTTAAGCCCCAGGCAAATACGGCTCCCAATAGCATTGCGATAACCAAGCCAACGCTCCACTCCCTTACTTCACGACCCACTATGTATACAGACGCCAAGATGAGACCAAAAAAGCCGGCCCAAAGAGGAATAGGAAAGTTAGCCAGCAGAAAAGTAATCACCTTCGCCAAGGATATTGCGCTTGTCACAATGCCAACAAACAGAGTAAGAAGAAAACTGGCGTCTGCCTTTTCCCAGACTCCTTTTAAGCTTCTATTTTTTAATGCTAGTAACAAAGTAGGAAGAATTGAATTTAAGGCTTGTAGCAGGCGCTCATAAATACCCGTAATAAAAGCAATAGTGCCACCACTAACACCCGGCACAATATCAGCGGCACCCATCAACACTCCCTTTATAAAAACCCATCCATCTATTTTCACATCTACCTCTTTATGGTGCCGTTTTGTATCTTAAATTTATTAGCGAATCGTTCCTGGAAGAAAGGGTACGAACATCGCAGGCTCAATTATCTTTTGTTCATAACTTGAGCCTTTTCTTGTGACAATAGTTAAGCTTTGTTGAGCATCTCCCAAAGGCAAAATCATCCGCCCGCCCTCTTTTAACTGACGAACCAGCTCCAATGGAATTTCTGTGGGCGCCGCCGTCATAATCACTGCGTCATACAAACCACGCTCCGGCCAGCCTATCCCGCCATCGGCATGACGAGTACTGATATTATTCAAGCCTAGCAGCTTAAAGCGTTGAACCGCTTTTTCTAACAGAGGATTAATTCTCTCAACACTATAGACCTCACCCACCAACTGAGCCAAGACCGCCGCCTGATACCCAGAGCCGGTGCCAAGTTCAAGAACTCTACGCGGCGCCGTTTGCAGCAACAACTCAGTCATTCTCGCAACAATATAAGGTTGGGAAATAGTTTGGTTGTGCCCAATCGGTAAAGCTGTATCTTCATAAGCCCGATGAGATAGCGCCTCATCGAGGAATATATGCCGCGGCGTATCCAGCATGACTGCCAATACATCCTCGTTGGTAATCCCCTCATCCCTGAGCCGCTGAATGAGTCGCATCCGGGTACGGCGCGAGGTCATTCCTATTCCTTCGAGATCAAGTGTCTGACTCACGATATTCAATCCTCTAAACAATCTTTTACTTGTGATATCAGCTCATGACGAGTCATATCAACTTGAAGCGGCGTTACTGAAACATAACCGTTCTTTACCGCGTCAAAATCTGTACCTTCTCCGGCATCGTCTCCCTCGCCTGCAAGCGATATCCAATATCGCTGTCGACCTCGTGGGTCTGACACTTCCTCTGGGGGAAGCCCTTTTGCCCGATGCCCCAAACGCGTGACTTTAATTCCCTTAAGCTGCTCATAAGGCACATCCGGCACATTGACATTCAAAATGGTTCTTTCAGGCACTTCCAAATCTTTAGAGCGAACCAATAAATCGAGTACCACTTTTGCTGCAGTTTGATAATGAAACTGACCCTGGTTCACTAGGGAAACAGCGATAGCGGGCTGCTTTAAAAACCGCCCTTCAATCGCTGCAGCGACTGTCCCCGAATATAACACGTCATCGCCAAGGTTTTCATGAGAGTTAATACCTGAGACCACACGCTCAAAGTCAAGATCAAAAAGTGATGAGACCCCTAGGTGAACACTATCGGTCGGCGTACCATCAATACAGTAATGGCCATTTGCAGTTTCCATTACACGCAAAGGGCGACTCAAAGTCAGTGAACTGCTTGCGCCACTATGATCACGATCCGGTGCAACCACCTTCACCTCGAACTTGGAAGATAGAACCTCCGAGAGTACCTGTATACCTTCAGCATTAATACCGTCATCATTGGATATCAGTAAACTCATCGTGTGCTCCGCATGCCTTGATTACCCTCTCCCAAGCCTTGAGACAAGTTAAACACTTCGGCAAGCAATGAAGTAGCAAAGACTCCCGTAGGTAATTGAAACTCTAGTTCAAGCTCAGCCTCTCCCATTGACCAAGACATCGCCTCAGGGACAACAAGGTATGGCCTCCGCTCTAAACGCAATCGATTTTGATGTATTCCTTTTTTAAAGGCAGGGTGCGCCTCTAGAATTTCTTTCTCTGGCTCAGTCAGTTCGTTACTTCCTGGCGTTTCGTCTCCGTATAGTGGGCCGCTTAGATCAGCGCTCAAGTCATCCCCACTTTCTATCAAGCTTGCTAGATTCAAGTTGTATAAGTACGAACGAGCTGCCGATAAATAGAAAGAACGCTGGCTTTTAGATGCTTTAATCTTACCTTCAAAATATTGTACGCCACGATCCAGATTCGCACCGTCAAAGCCGAATCGTTGAGGACCGAAGTAATTTGGAAAACCTTTATCTCTGACTTGTAGCAAAAGAGCTTCCACATTAGCCATATTGTCAATATTTCTCACCACCAACCTAAAGAAGTTGGCACTATGCTCGCCGCGTCTTAACTTCTTATTATGCCGTTGATAACTGAGTACTTTTACGCCTTCACATTCAAATTCGTTCCAATTAGGCTCAGGCTTATTCCCTAAATAAACACTAAACCATTGCCGGGTAAGCGCCCAACGATCCTTTAAACCTGACAGCCCGACATCCACTTTTTTGACGTGGGAGAAACGCGCTAACTGACCCGCCACATACTCAGTATTCTGACCATTTTTTTCCAGCCATAACCAAACGTGCTCCCCCTCACCACTTAGCTCAGGATTCATGACCTCTTCAACAAAGAAGTCTTCTTCTTTTGTCTTAATGACACCGGCAGGCCGCGGTAAGTCAGCGATACATGGAAAAACCAGATTGAACTGTGATTCTGGTAATGACCTTACTTCACTCACACGCTTCTCCTTTCACTTTCGCAGCTAGGTTTAGGCACTAACAATACACTTGCCTGACAAGCAACTCCTTCCTCACGCCCTGCAAAACCAAGGCGCTCTGTAGTCGTTGCTTTAACACTCACCAGCTCAGGAGAAACCTGTAAGTCCTGAGCAATATTTTCCTGCATCTTTCCTATATGCGGCGCCATCTTAGGAGCTTGAGCAATAATAACGCTATCGATATTGGAAACTACAAAACCTTTTTCTGAAATCAAGTGGTTTACTGCAGACAACAGTTCTCGACTATTTGCCCCTTTCCACTTTTCATCAGTATCAGGAAAGTGCTTACCGATATCACCTAAGGCCAAAGCACCTAACATTGCATCCATAATCGCGTGAATCAGCACATCCCCGTCGGAATGCGCAATAAAAGATTTGTGATGGGGAATTTTGACGCCTCCCAGGATAATTTCTTCACCCTCGCAAAATGCGTGCACGTCATAACCGTTCCCGATTCTCGGAAAGCTATTCATTTTTTCACCTCGTCCCAGCTGCGTCCGCGCAGCCAAGGTATCTGCAGCCAAACGTAAATCGTGCGGCCGCGTAATTTTGATATTGTCATCTGAGCCTTCAACTAGGCAGGGCGCCCCACCCATATGCTCTATTGCTGACGACTCATCGGTCACCGTCAGCCCAAGCCGCTGACATTCACTTAGGGCATGGCGCAGCTCGGCAAAACGAAAGACTTGTGGTGTAAATGCTCGCCAAAGTTTGTCCCGATCCGAAGTACCCTCAATCGCCCTTCCATCTTGTGATACCTTAATCGTATCAACAACGCGAGACGCCAGAATAGCACCGCCCTCTGAACCGTCCCAGGCGTCAACATGTTCAATCAAGTTATCTATATCTTCTCGACTTAAACAGGGCCGCGCAGCGTCATGCACCCACACCCAATCTTGCTCATCGGCAATACCTACCAAAGCATCAAGACCATTTAAAACAGTATTGAAGCGTTCACTACCACCCTTATACTGAATCACTCGAGCATCTTGAGCCAAACTATCGCTATCAAAATAGTCATCAGCCTCGGAAATACCTATATGCACCTGAGTAAAGCGAGGGTGGTCAAGGAAGGCTTTGGCACTCAGATAAAGAACACTGCTTGAACCAAGCTGAAGATATTGTTTAGGGATGTCACTTTGCATTCTGCTGCCAACACCCGCTGCCGGAATAATGACCCAAAACCGAGGTAGTGCTTGCTTAGCAGAGTCTAAGCCTGAGAGGGGTGAGGAGGTAAACGAAGGACTGGGGCTTGAAACCGACATAGTTGGGGCACAAAGTGATAAATAAAAACCTATGACCCGCTCTTGGTCATGGCAGGCGCTTGCAATGGGCCATTATAGTTTCGAAGCCACTACCATGTAAAAGGTTTCGTCTCGCCCTATCATGCCCAAACTGAAACGAGCACGTTCTTCAATCGCATCATAGCCATTTTTAAGGTCTAGCACCTCAGCATTCAGCTGAGCATTGCGCTCACTTAAGGTGTCATTCGCCGCCTGCTGCAAAGCCACTTTTTCGCGCAAATGCGAAACTTCTGCAAAGCTACCACTGCCAAACCACAAGCGGTACTGCAAACCAAGAATAACAATGACCATTATACTCCAGAGCACTTTCATAAGGACAACTTCACTACACCTTTAACTTCACACTAGTCACATTATTACTTAAAGATTGCCATACGCTGACAAGACACATAGACAAGCAAAAACGATATTTCTTCCCGCTACCACAGCGTAGAGACAAGAAAGCCCCGCTACATAAAAACGGATAAACAAACATATATTGGAATAAATTTACTCTAGTTCAGAAATTGGCTTTTAGCGAAAAGAATTCTGAAGATTAGCATAATTTAAGATAAGGCTTGTTTTGCCTAAAGACAAAAAAGCACTGAACGTTCAACGCACAGTGCTTTTCATTCAATCAAGGCCAGAAATTACTGTCCTTTGATCTCACTTCTACCCTTATAAGGCGCCTTGCTTCCCAACTGCTCTTCAATTCTCAATAAGCGGTTATACTTAGCAACACGATCAGAACGACAAAGTGAACCAGTCTTTATTTGGCCGGCACAGGTACCAACCGCCAAATCAGCAATTGTTGTGTCTTCTGTTTCACCAGAACGATGTGAGATAACTGCGGTATAGCCTGCATCTTTAGCCATCTTAATCGCATCTAAGGTTTCGCTCAGGCTACCAATCTGGTTGAATTTAATCAGAATCGAGTTAGCAATATCTTTTTCGATACCTTCAGAAAGAATCTTGGTATTGGTCACAAACAAGTCATCACCAACCAATTGAACTTTGTCGCCCAACTTTTCAGTTTGATACTTCCACCCATCCCAATCCGACTCGTCCTGACCGTCTTCAATAGAAACGATTGGATACTGGTCGCAAAGCTCAGCCAAATAATCAGAGAACTGCTCAGGGCTGAAAGCCTTACCTTCGCCTTTCATGTCGTATTTACCATCAACATAGAACTCAGTTGATGCACAGTCTAAGGCTAGCGTAATGTCTTTACCTAGCTCGTATCCTGCATTCGCTACAGCAACCTTGATTGCCGCCAATGCATCGGCATTAGAAGCCAAGTCAGGCGCAAAACCGCCCTCATCACCCACAGCGGTATTTAGACCTTGCTCACTTAATACCTTCTTCAAACCATGGAATATTTCAGCGCCCGCACGCAGTGCTTCGGCAAAAGTAGGAGCAGAAACTGGCTGAACCATAAACTCTTGGATATCAACATTGTTGTCTGCGTGCTCACCACCATTGATGATATTCATCATTGGCACAGGCATAGAGTACTGACCAGAAGTACCGTTTAGATCAGCAATATGCTCATAAAGCTCAACGCCTTTTTCTTGTGCTGCTGCTTTCGCTGCTGCCAAAGAAACCGCCAAAATTGCATTAGCACCCAGCTTAGCTTTATTCTCAGTACCGTCCAGATCCAACATAATTTGGTCTAAAGCTCGTTGATCGGTAACATCCTTACCTAATAACGCAGCCTTGATCTCTTCATTAATGCCGGCAACAGCCTTTAAAACACCTTTACCTAAATAACGACTCTTATCACCGTCTCTAAGCTCCAAGGCTTCACGAGAGCCTGTTGACGCACCAGAAGGAGCGCAAGCTGTACCCACCACACCAGACTCTAGAATCACATCCGCTTCAACAGTAGGGTTACCACGAGAATCCATGACCTCACGGCCTTTGATATCAATAATCGTTGTCATTACACTTCTCCAAAAATAATAACTTCAGGCCCTGTCTTTCCTTCAACAACGCCAAAATTCAAAATCATAAACGCTATATTTTAAGCCGTATCTAAAGGCTTAAATTGCTTAACTAGCTCATCGATTGCCTTAACTCTAGCAAGGAAGGGTTCAAGCTGCGACAACCTTAAAGCACACGGGCCATCACACTTAGCATTTTCAGGGTCAGGATGAGCTTCTAAAAACAAACCAGCAATACCCTGCGACATACCCGCAAGCGCTAAGTCAGTTACAGCTTCACGTCGACCACCAGCAGAATCTGCACGACCACCGGGCTGCTGCAAAGAATGCGTCACGTCAAAGAAAACCGGGTACTCAAAGCTCTTCATTACACCAAATGCCAACATATCGACAACCAGGTTATTGTAACCAAAACTGCTACCACGCTCGCAGAGAATTAACTGGTCATTGCCGGCCTCTTCACACTTGGTCAAAATATGTTTCATTTCCTGAGGCGCAAGGAACTGGGCTTTCTTGATATTAATAACGGCATTTGTCTTGGCCATCGCTGCCACCAGGTCTGTCTGACGGGACAAGAAAGCTGGCAATTGGATAATGTCACAAACTTCAGCAACCGGAGCTGCTTGCTCAGGCTCGTGCACATCGGTAATGACCGGCACATTAAAGGTTTTCTTTACCTCTTCAAAAATACGCAAGCCTTCTTCCAAGCCGGGGCCTCGAAAAGAGTTAATAGAGGAGCGATTCGCTTTGTCGAAAGACGCTTTAAATACATAAGGAATATCAAGCTTGGTCGTTACCTCGACATATTTCTCGGCAATCTGCATCGCAAGATCCCGGGACTCTAATACATTCATGCCGCCGAACAAAACAAATGGCAAATCATTAGAAATTTTTACATCACCGACCTGTATGACTTTTTGACTCATCTATATACCCTTCTATTTACGAAGACTTATTTGTGAATGCGGCAGAAATGAAACCTTCAAACAAACCATGACCGTCTCGCGGCGTTGAAGTAAATTCCGGATGGAACTGACAGGCAACAAACCATGGATGATCCGGTGCTTCAACGACTTCAACTAATGAGTTATCTGCTGAACGACCAGAAACAATCAAACCGGCCTCTTCTAATTGCGGCAGAATATTATTATTCACTTCATAACGGTGACGATGACGTTCAATGATCACTGGCTTGCCATAACTTTCGAAAGCCTTAGAACCCTGAACCAGATTACACTCCTGAGCACCTAAGCGCATGGTTCCGCCCAAGTCTGAACCCGCATCACGTTGCTCTACAGCTCCGCTGGCATCTTTCCATTCAGTGATCAAACCTACTACCGGGTTTTCGCAGCCTTTATCAAATTCAGTACTATGCGCATCAGCCAAACCAGCGACATGACGAGCATATTCAATGACAGCAACCTGCATACCTAAACAAATACCTAAATATGGAACCTTGTTTTCACGCGCAAACTTAACTGTCTGAATTTTACCTTCAACACCACGATTACCAAAACCACCGGGCACTAGAATTGCGTCCACTGACTCTAGAACGGCAGTACCTTCATCTATAATTCTCTCGGAATCAATATACTCAATATTAACCTTGGTGCGCGTACGAATTCCTGCATGCTTAAGCGCCTCGATTAGAGACTTATAAGCGTCAAGTAATTCCATGTACTTGCCTACCATGGCAATGGTTACTTCGTTTTCCGGACTGGATTCAGCTTCAACCACTGAATCCCACTCTGTTAGATCGGCCTCATCACACTCCAGACCAAATCGTTCTACGACAATTTGATCCAAACCATGTTCATTCAGCATACGTGGAATCAGGTAAATGCTGTTTGCATCCTGTAATGGGATAACGGCGCGCTCTTCTACGTTGGTAAACAAAGCAATCTTGCGGCGAGATGATGCATCAATCTCGTGATCAGAGCGACAAACCAGAATATCGGGCTGAATACCGATAGAGCGCATTTCTTTTACGGAATGCTGGGTCGGCTTGGTTTTGGTCTCACCTGCGGTTGCAATATAAGGCACTAGAGTTAAGTGCATAAACAGCGCACGCTGGGAGCCCACTTCAATCTTTAACTGTCGCACTGCTTCCAAAAAGGGTTGCGACTCGATATCCCCAACTGTGCCGCCAATTTCAACCAAGGCGACATCATAGCCGTTAGCACCTTCAACGATGCGGCGTTTGATTTCATCAGTGATATGAGGAATTACCTGGACTGTTCCACCTAGATAATCGCCACGTCGCTCTTTGCGAATGACGTCTTCATAGACTCGACCACTCGTAAAGTTATTTCGCTTGGACATCGTGGTTCGAATAAAGCGCTCATAATGCCCCAAATCCAAATCAGTTTCGGCACCGTCTTCGGTAACAAATACTTCACCGTGCTGAAAAGGACTCATCGTGCCTGGATCCACATTTATATATGGGTCCAGTTTAAGCATTGTTACTTTCAGCCCTCGAGCTTCTAAAATAGCAGCCAATGAAGCTGAAGCGATGCCTTTCCCTAAGGAGGATACAACACCACCTGTCACGAAAATAAAACGTGTCATGCAAATCCCGTCAATATCTCAGACAAAGAGCTTTCCATACCTTGCGCCACGCAAAGTTCAGTTAACTCAAATATTTATGTAGAAGGGGGAGATTTTCATCTCAAGATGGGGCGCCAGATTACCAGAAAGCGAGGTTTCACTCAAACTAAATGTGCGTTCAATCACAGCTAATATCTCTTCTGCAAAGGCCTCATAGCTAAATTAAATTTATAGTACCTGGCCTGGCAGAGGCTGACATTGTCTTTTATCATAAACATAAGCCAAAAAATGGAGCTAATTCGTGTATCGCCCCCACCCCCAAACTCATGACAATTCAATAGTGCCCAGCGCTCTGAAAAAGTCGAAAGCAGGCTTTTCGTGCTCAGCAATAGCCGTGGTTTCAAGCCTATTATTTATACTGTCCTTTTCATTAAGTTCAGCCTTACATGCCAAACCTTTAATTGTCGGCGTTGCGCCCTCGTTCCCCAAACCCGTTGCCGAACTGGAAGCTCTTGAAAAACAGATCGTTAAGAAAAAAAGCAAGTTTGCGGTGAAACAAAAGAAGCTAGACCAACAACTCAGCTATGCAACATCAAGCAGCTCTCTTCCTACTAAAACAGTAGCATGGCAAAACGTAATTTCTTTTTTGGAACAAGCCTCGGGAATTGAACTTAAATATGAAGCTGCCAGCAGCCAACTCGATTTTGAATTAAAACTGGCCAAAGGGCATTACGACCTTGCCTACACTACCCCTTTGCAGTTTCATGCATTTAAAGAGTTTCCGGGCTACCAGGCCCAGGTCAAACGCAAGTCACAGCCAATCAGAGGGCTAATATTCGTTAAGAAAACTGGACCAATTAAGACCTTGGCAGAACTAAGAAATGCAACCATTGCGTTTCCTGGCTTGCTAGATTTTGCCGCCAGCGTAGTGCCGAGAGAAAGCCTGAATAAACTTAACTTCGATATCATCCCCCAGTTTTTATCTAGTCAGTCAGAGGTCTACAAAGGCGTCGCTAATGGGGATTACATCGCCGGTGGCGGAACTGATGAGAGCTTTAGAGCACTCCCCCCTGAAATACGTAGTCGCCTGAGAATGCTCTGGGACAGCCCCGGGTTTTCTCCCTACCCTCTTATCGCACACCCTCGCGTCGATTTTTTCTCGCTCACCAAGTTAAAGCGGGCGTTTGTGAATATGATTAAAGATGACGAAGGGGAAAAGCTTCTCAAGTATATTTTTGTTGAAAACGGCTTTGAGGTTGCTAAAAACAGCGACTGGGATGAAATTGGCCTGATCGACCTCCATATCCTTAACGGTACTTCGAAAAAATCTCATGCAGAGTAAACAGGCCTACCTCTTTGGAACTTGCCTAATAGATTCCTTTTACCCGGAATCAGGTATGGATGCGATTGCTCTGCTTGAACTATGTAATTATCAAATAGTATTTCCTCAAGCGCAAACCTGCTGCGGACAGCCTCCCTATAATTCGGGTGAAGCAAGCCCAGCCAAAGATGTCGCCTGGCACACCATTCAGGTTTTTTCCGACAAAAAGTTACCTGTTATCGTACCTTCAGCCTCTTGTGCGGCCATGATCAAGCATCACTACCCGACTCTCTTCGACACGGGTTCCACAGAGCATAAACAAGCAATAGAGCTGAGCTCGAGAACCTACGAGCTTATCGAGTTTCTAGAGCCCATCCTCCCATACAATAAGCAAAGCGACAGCTCCCACACTCATATCAGTCTTCACCGATCCTGTAGCGCCCTTAGGGAGATGGAAGTCGCAGAACCATGGCTATCAATTCTAAGAAAGCTAGATGGCGTCGAGGTATCCTTACCAACACTAGAGCAGGAGTGCTGCGGATTTGGGGGAACCTTTGCTATCAAGTCTCCTGAGATTTCTGCCGCCATGACAGCAGACAAATGTGAGCACTTACTATCACCAAATCCTCAGTCTATATTAAGCGGTGATTGTGGCTGCCTTTTGAATATTAGCGGACATATCAAGCATTCAGGCGACAAGCGTCCTTGCACCCATATCGCGAGATTTATTGCTCAGCGTTTTGGAATACAACATGACTGACGACGCGCACTCAAACTTCGCCACTCGCATAAAAAGCGCACTAGAAGATACGCAGCTACGCTCCAACTTCCGCGGCGCCATGGACTTTCTACGCAATAAACGCAAACAAGCCTTCAGTGATGAAGAGGAATGGCAAACCCTTAGAGAACAAGGTGCAGCAATAAGACAGAACGTCGTCGAGCGTTTACCTGAACTGCTAGAGCAACTAGAACAACAATGTAGCAATAACGGCATTCAGGTACATTGGGCAGAAACCGGGATCGAAGCTAACCAAATTGTTCTCGACATAGCACAACGTCGCAAAGCCAAACTTGTTATCAAAGGAAAGTCGATGGCGAGCGAAGAAATCGAATTGAACAATTTCCTCCAGAGCCATAATATTGAAGCCATTGAATCGGATATGGGGGAGTACATTGTGCAGATTGCCGATGAAACACCGTCTCATATCATCATGCCCGCCATCCACAAAAACAAACAGGAAATTGCTCAACTATTTGAAAAGAAGCTCAAGTTGAAATGCGACCCGAACGACGTTGATGGCATGATTGGTCTGGGTAGAAGAATCCTCAGGGATAAATTTGAAAAAGCAGACATTGGCATTTCGGGCGTCAACTTTGCTGCTGCCGAGTCAGGTACGCTTTGCCTGGTAGAAAACGAGGGTAATGGACGCTTATCTACCACAGCTCCTCCGGTGCACATTGCAATTATGGGCCTGGAAAAAGTTATTCCAAGCCTGAGAGAACTACCAACACTACAACGCCTTCTCACTCGTTCCGCAACCGGCCAACATATCACCAGCTACCTCAACTTGATTAGCAGCCCGCGTCAAGCAGGAGAACTTGACGGCCCCGAGGAAGTTCACTTAATTATTCTCGACAATGGCCGCTCACTCATCCAACAAGATCCGGAGCTGAAAACCACTCTCGCTTGTATTCGCTGTGGTGCATGCATGAATCACTGCCCGGTCTATACCAAAATAGGCGGACATGCTTACGGCACAACCTACCCCGGCCCTATTGGGCAGGTTGTTATGCCTCAACTTAAGGGTATGGCAAGTCATGGGGAGCTTCTAAATGCCTGCTCCCTTAATGGCGCCTGCGGGGAAGCCTGCCCAGTAGATATTAAACTGCCTCAACTTATCCGTAGTTTGAGAAACAAACAACAAGCTACTGGCTCGACGCTAAAGGTAGAATCGTGGATCTGGCGTTTGTGGAAAGTGATCCATACCCACCCCAAACTCTATCGCCTAGTCACCAAGCTCATGGGCGCCTTACCTTTCATCAGCACTTGCTACCCAAAAGCATGGCGCAATACCCGAACACCGGCTCGCCCAAGTGCACGTACCCTTCACGAGAGGCTAAAGCATAGCCATCAAAAATTTGATGGACAAAGCAAGGAGCCACGCCAATGAACCAAGCTAAACTGAACATACTCTCACGCCTAAAACGCTCCAAGGGTTTTAAAGCACCAGAACGCGAGGGTTTGCCTAGCTCCCATAGAAGTCGTAGTGGTATTGTTCAAGCTGAAGATTTGCTTAGGCAGCTGATCTCAAAACTAGAAGAAAATCACGCAGAAGTACATCGAGTTAGCGCGTTTAAGTGGAAAACAACACTTACTGACATCATGGAAAGAGAAAAAGCCAAGCACTGCTTATTAGGGAATAATCTTGCATACCAAAGCGAAATTGAACAAGCTCTGCGCCTTCATAATAATAACATCAGCATTACACGCTACTCACAAGCTTATGAAACCCTTCGGGAAACCTTATTCCATAACATCGATATCGGCATCACCCTTGCACAGGGAGCAATAGCCGAAACCGGAACCTTATTGCTGCTGCCAAATAAAGACGAACCTAGAATGATGTCGCTTGTGCCACCAATACATCTAGTGCTACTACAAGAGGATCAAATCTACCCGGATTTATCAAGTTTGCTCAATGATGAACCTTGGGGTCAATGCGAGAAAATGCCAAGCAATGTTTTGTTTATTTCCAGCCCGTCGAAAACAGCAGATATACAACAAACACTAGCCTATGGCGCTCATGGACCCAAAAAGCTGATTGTCTTAGTTCAAGAAAACGCAGAGATATAGAGTGCTAAGGAGCAACGCTCAGCTCATCCAGAATCGATTCACTATCACCGCCTCCCGTTCTTAAACAGGGGAAAACCAATAGAATTTCGGTGCATTGCTCCGAGTCAGTGGAATAACTTATCGCCCCCCCTAAAGCGCTCATGACCCGTCGATAATAGACGGTCGCCAGATCAAGGTTAGATGAATCTTCATCCACAACTCTTAAACCTTCTAGCTGAGAACGCTGAACACCTTCTTTATAACGCAATAATAATACATTACGGCCACCCTCAACCCGACTATCAATAGTGATCTCTTCGCCTTTAGCCACGACAGAGTGATTGATGGCCGTTTTTAGTATGTTAAACAAAGCATAAATCAATAACCATTCATCACCTTTGAACAAGAAGTCTTGGCGTAAGTCTGTTCGTATTCTCTCTCGCTCTCCTGGCATAAACACATACTCTGCCAAACTCTTCGTTACTACACTCTGAATTGAAAGCACCTTGAAGGTACTTACATCGATGGGTTCATCCTTCACCAGACCTAGACTCATGTCGATCACCTGAGCACTTCGCGCGATAGCCACATGAGCTTGGCTATAGGGACTATCTAAATATCTCTCATCTTTTAGCTCCGCTCGTACCAATGCAGCATGTTCAACAAAGGCATGTAATTGATCTAAAGGCCCTCTCATGTCATTGGCGATATTACCGGCCAAAGACTGCAAACTCTGCATTTTTTGAAATAAGAAGCGCTGCTCCTGGAAAGCCTGACGGCGAAAAAACTCTACACGCTCAATGAGTCGACCCAATTTAGACGACAAAGCCTGTAACCTCGACTGATCTTTCAAACGCATGTCAGATTTACTGACGACGACTAAGAGCATTCCCCTAAAGTCACTATTTGCAACAACAGGCAAACCCAGCATCTCGCGTCCCGGCACCATTTCGACCCAATCATAGGCAGCATCGAGCTGCTCAGTTGACATAATTTCAACCATTTGGGCGTTAAGCGTTCTTTCCTCAGCCTCACCCTGCAGGTGCACGTTTATAGAAGAGGGTAAACGATCATGGCGGCGTCCATCACTGCCGCTAAATAGTATGCGTTGATAGTTTCTCTCAGCGCTCAGGTCATTCGCATCAAAGCGCTCCAACTCTTTCCTGGATAAAGTTCGCTCCAATAGAACCCTATCCAAATACCATGCATAGTGATGGATATAGCTTTGTTGCTCAAAAAACTGCCGAAGAATTGGCAACATCGACTCAAAGTCATCAGATTGATCTAGCTGATACATTAGGTCTCGAAAGTGCCGCTCAGCATCAAGTTTCTGACGAACCAGGACTTTATCTGAAAACGCTTGTAAGCGAGATTTCATCGCTGCATAAAATTCACAGGAACAGATGGTGATAAGAACCAGAAATACAGTCTGAGAAACACTCAAATACGCTTGATCTATAAAGATGCCACCTTTAAGCATTAAAACCACGAAACCAACGATGCAAATGTAAATCATCAAACGCGTGATAACAAAACTCAGCGTCTCGGGCAGTTCAAGTAGGTCATGTTTCAATACTGCGTAGGTAGATATCACCACCATAAGGGCGACTGAAAGTAAGCCATAAGGCGGTATATTGATATCAAACTCAAGAGAAAGCGTCATCCCACCCCCTAAAAAACCCAGGGCAATCGTCATGATCAGATAGTCTAACTTTAACTTACCTGAGCGGGTTGTTTCGGCTCTCTCTTGCAGTAGGACATATAGAGTATGCCCAATAATCCCGGCAAAAAATACCGGAAACGGATAGAACAAGTTCCCCCCTACAGGGAACCAGAAAGCATCAAAACGAAAGCTGGGACTGTGTAGAAAATGCTCTGGAGCGATAAATATCAAACTCAAATAGAGAAGCGATAAAAGATAGTATGAGAAAGAAACACGCTCGTAGGCATGTTGCTTACCCACAAAGCTTACAACAAAGTGAAACAACAAGACCGGAAGGAATAACACGACTGAGTTAGCACAACGTGCCCAAAACAAAGCTTGTGAAGGCTCGTTGGTAGACATTCCAACGAACAAGCTAAAAGACCAGAGAGCCAAGAGCGTACAGATTAGGCCAAAAAGAATCGACCCTCCCTGGCGTTTTGCCGATAAGCAAAGTACTGCACTGGCTGTACTCAATAGAGCGCAAACCAGACTAATAAAAGCAAAATTGTTCCATACCACAACGGTCACCCTGACCTTAACATTCCTGATCCTATGTTCAGCATGGGCTGTGACGGAATAATATTACCCCTATTCGAATAGTTGCCTTTAGCTGTACATAATCTAAACAGGCATTATCCTCCCAGAATCGCTTGGCCGCAAGCTAACGATTGATTACCATGCAAAAAATAAGAAGCTTTAGCCACTTTTATCGCTTCATGACAATAATTTGATGGATGCAATTAATGAAACACTTCTTATCCTGGCCCCGCAAGTCTCTATTCAACCTACTGCTAGTATCATATCTAGCGAGCCTTCTATCCTTTAATACGCTTGCCACTCCAGAAAGTAAGCACGTTGCAATCACCCAGATTGTTGAGCACCCTGCCCTTGATGCAGTGAGAAAGGGCGTTAAGGATGTCCTCGCCGAGCATGACTGGAAAGACGGAGAAAATCTTAAGTGGGATTACCAAAGTGCACAAGGCGCACCGGCAACTGCAGCCCAAATAGCCAAAAAATTTGCAGGCGACAGGCCGGACGTATTTGTAGCTATCGCCACCCCTTCAGCCCAGGCTGCGGTTGCCTCTGCCAGAAATACCAACATAGTTTTTAGCGCAGTGACCGATCCTGTTGCAGCCAAACTGGTGAAGTCTTGGGAGCAACCGAGCAAAAACGTTACAGGCGTGTCGGACCTAACACCGATAAAACTGCATTTAGAGATGATTAAAGAGGTCCTCCCTGCCAGTAAGCAACTCGGTATTATCTACAACCCAGGAGAAGCTAATTCTGTTTCACTTCTCAAGCTAATCAAGCAACATGCTGAAGAGCTGAACCTTCAAGTAATTGAAGCAGTCTCCCCCAAGTCCTCGGATGTGCAAACTGCAGCTCGTTCATTACTCGGCAAGGTTGATGCAATTTACCTCCCTACAGACAACACAGTCATCTCTGCTGTAGAAGGTATCATCAAAATTTCTGAGCAAGCAGACATTCCTGTTTTTGCCGGCGACACCGATAGTGTCGCTCGTGGCGCCATCGCGGCCTTGGGGTTTAACTACTATGAAGTGGGCCGACAGACAGGCAAGATCGTTGTGCAGATTCTTCAAGGCCAATCACCTGCTGATATTCCGGTTCAAGGTGTCATGAATACAGAGTTGTTTGTTAATCCTGGCGCAGCAAAGCGTATGGGCATAACACTTTCGCCAGAGTTTATCTCTAAGGCTAAATCACTTGTTGAATAGTTTTGCCTTATTCGGCGCCTTAGAAACCGGCTTCATTTTTGCGCTGGTCGCATTTGGAGTCTTTCTTTCTTTTCGAATCCTGGATTTTCCAGACCTTACTGTTGACGGGTCTTTTCCCTTAGGGGCCGCTGTCGCCGCGGCACTGATTGTTGCTGGCGTAAACCCTCTTATCTCGACGCTCTGCGCTTGCTTAGCCGGCGCCCTTGCAGGCTCAGTGACAGCGATATTAAATGTGAAACTAAAAATTTTGCATTTACTTGCATCAATCCTGACTATGATCGCGCTTTATTCCATTAACCTGCGAATAATGGATGGCCCGAACATCGCGTTGCTCGGCGTTGATACCTTGTTAAGCCCGCTAGATAAGCTAAGTATTGCTACTTATGAGATTCCTTATTATGTCGCCTACCCAATTTGCTTCGGTATCATTAGTCTTATTACTTTCACCCTGCTTTTTATGTTCCTGCGTAGTGAAATTGGTTTAGCAATGCGCGCTACAGGCTCTAACCCCAGAATGGCTCAGGCCAATGGCGTCAATACTTGGTTAATGGTTATTCTTGGGATGTCACTATCTAATGCCCTTGTCGCCCTGGCAGGCGCTTTATTTGCTCAAAGTCAGGGTAGCGCTGATGTAACCATGGGGGTCGGCATCATTATTATCGGCCTTGCGTCTGTGATAGGCGGCGAAGCCTTGATTGGCCCGAAGAACCTGTTTCGCTGGATCCTTGCCTGCCTGATTGGCTCACTACTCTATCGCCTGGTTATTGCCGTGGCACTTAACGGTGAATTATTAGGCCTTAAAGCTCAAGATCTCAATTTGATCACGGCTATTTTGGTAACGCTCGCAATTGTTGCCCCAAATATCAAAAGCGCCATTAAAGCACGCACGAGGTTCGGCCAATGATCTCAATGAGCAAGGTAGATGTTAGTTTTAATCTCGGCAGCCCCTTAGAAAACCATGTATTAAAGGGAATCGACCTGACTATTCCTAAGCATCAATTCATTACAGTTATTGGCAGCAACGGTGCAGGTAAATCAACCTTACTGAACGCCCTGTCTGGTGAAGTCGCTGTTCAAACAGGACAAATTCACTTAGATGATCAAGACATCACTAAGCTTCCTGTACATAAAAGAGCCCGATGGATAGCGCGAGTCTTCCAAGACCCCTTAACTGGCACCTGTGAAGACCTGACGATTGAGGAAAACCTTGCACTAGCGCAGGCACGCACCTCACGAAGGGGGTTACAGCGAGCCGCTCGAAGAGAGTTCAAACAAAGCTTTATTAATAGGTTGAAGAGCCTGGAGCTTGGCCTGGAATATCGTTTAGAAGATAAAATTGGACTGTTGTCAGGCGGTCAACGACAAGCGGTCAGCCTCCTAATGGCAGCGCTTCAACCTTCAAAATTACTACTGCTTGACGAACATACTGCTGCCCTGGACCCGAAAACAGCCAAATTTATCCTTAACTTAAGCGAAGAGATTATTCGTAGCGAAAAACTAACTGCCTTAATGGTTACACACAGCATGAATCAGGCCTTAAGCGTTGGCGATAGAACCTTGATGCTTCATCAGGGCCAGGTTGTTCTTGATGTCAGTGGCAAGCAGCGCGAAGGTATGAACAGCCAAGACTTACTGGATCAATTCCATAAGAATCATGACGCCTTGGATGACGATAAATTAGTACTTTCCTAAACTGGCACTGACTCTTACAAAGACATTTAGTGCCGAAAGTGACTCACAACACCCGTCGCCTGATCGAGTGTTAAGCCATATTCAGACACTAAATACGCCACTTCTCGCTGCTCAGACTGACTCATACTCAAATGCAAAGAAGGCTCTTCCTCTTTATTCTTTCCAGCGACTACCTCTAATTGGCCGCGACGAATACGCAGTTTTCTTCGTCGCTCATGCTCCTGCTCTCGAACAAGCTGGACAAATGAGGATGCGAAAATACCAGCGGGCATCGCTGCGATCCCGACACCACAAACCATGACCAGCGCACCAAAAAGCTGTCCTCCGACAGTAATAGGCGTCACATCTCCATAGCCAACGGTCGTCAGTGTCACAACAGCCCACCATAAACAAGCAGGGATACTGCCAAAGGCTTCAGGCTGTTCAACCTTCTCGAAGATATAAATGCCTGTCGCGGCGATAAACATTAAGATCATCATCACCAAACCTGCTGCCAGTAAGGTGTTCTTATTCTCACGAAAGACACGAGCAATCATCAATAATGATGCAGAATAGCGGGTTAGCTTAAGCACCCTTACCATCGATATCAGCTTAAGAATACGCAGATCACCAAACGCATCACCCGGCAGTAGCAGTAAGAGGAGTAAAGGCAAGAAAGAGAAAAGATCGATTAGGCCCATCGGCGAACGAATATATAGCCAACGCTTTCGCCCGCTAGTCATATGAGTCGCATGAGGTGTTTCTGCCGCTACCCAATAACGCAACAGATACTCAAATGCAAAAACGACCACAAAGCAGATATTAGCAATGAGTACCCAGTCGCCCATTTGCTCCCTGAAGCCTGGCAGAGAACCAAGTACGACTTCAAGAATATTAAGAATAATAACTAATGAGAGAAAGACCGTCACTATCAAGGAAGGAAAGAAATCGGCCGAAGGCTCGTTGAGGCAGCGATACCAAAAAGCGCGGGCAGTAGTACTCATGTCGTTAACACTTCTTTTATTGTAATAGCGACAATATAGCTCGACTCAAGCCTTCATCCAAGCTCAAATCAAAGCATTTACATCAACTGTTCTGGCTAAACAGGTAAATGAGCAGCAAGAAAGTAACAAACCAGAAACCTGACAGAAGCTTCCAGAACATTAAAGTATTGGCACTCTTCTGCACCACTGGGTCCGCTTTCAGAAACTCAGGGTTTGGCTGCAGCAGGTCCTTCATAAAGTCATCGATCGTTCTATACCGTTCTTCAAGATCAAAAGACGTCCCTCTCTTCAAAGCACCGTCAAACCATTCTGGTATCACCGGGTTATTTGAACTGGCTTCAGTGTACCGTAACTGATCATAATCAAAGGCACTTCTGCACTGCTCTATTTTATCTCCATAAGGCAAGGTGCCTGTAAACATTTCATAGGTAATGGTTGCTAGCGAGTAGACGTCCCCCTGGATCCCGGGGTTATGTCCGCGTAGATAAAGCGGGTCTGAGTAGCCAGCTGTACCCAAAACGCCATCAGGAATAATAGGGCTCACGCACTCAGACAAACCGG
This sequence comes from Oleiphilus sp. HI0132, assembly GCF_001635845.1. Classification (NCBI taxonomy): domain Bacteria; kingdom Pseudomonadati; phylum Pseudomonadota; class Gammaproteobacteria; order Oceanospirillales; family Oleiphilaceae; genus Oleiphilus; species Oleiphilus sp. HI0132. Next base: position 26,315 of record NZ_LWGJ01001703.1, read on the forward strand.
CAACAAATACTGACCCGAAGTCCAACACCAAGGCCTTGCCCTCTTCAGTCACCATAATATTTCCGGGCTTCAAGTCTTGATGTACCGCCTCGTTTTGATGAAACGCTTTTAAGCCCTCTGCAACTTGTTTAACGATATTGATAGCACGCTTTGGACTCGGTGGCTGGTTCTTTCTCAGCCATTTATCTAAGCCCTCTCCCTCGACATACTCCATGAGGTAATATAGAAAACTGCGCTTGCGGTCTTGTCGAATAATCTTGACCACATTAGGGTGCTGTATGCGAATACCTATCCATTCTTCCTGGATAAACCGGTCAATATAAGCGGTATCTTCCTCAAAGTTTGGTGAGGGCGTCTTCATCGCCAACAGCTCGCCTGACACTTCATCTTTTACTAGATACAACTGGCTTCGACTCGAAGCAAATAACTCTTTTTGGACGACAAAACCATCCAGTTTCATACCCTTTTCTAAAGCTGGCGGGAAAGGTAGGCGTGTCAGTTTCGCACTATAATCATCAAGGTTTTCGAAAGGCAGCTGTTCAACAATACCCACAACGGCACTGATATTGTCATCGGTTTCGCCTTCTCGTGCCAAATCTAGAAATTTGTCCGCGATAAACTCAGCCGGCTGGTCCATCGCCAGCGTTTCGATTATTCTCGCTTCCTCGATAAAGTCATGTACACCATCACTACACAGCAATAAGCGATCACCGGCTTCAAGAGGAATTCGCCCATAATCGAGGTGCAAGCGATTATCCATACCGATGGCGCGAGTAAGAAAAGTTTTACCGCCGCCTAAAGAAGCGACATGATCAGTAGTACATTGGGCGAATTCGCCTTCTCTCAGCAAAAATATTCGACTATCGCCAACATGAAAAAAGTGCGCGGTACGACCTTTGATGACGATGGAGCTGAATGTAGATAAGTAACCTTTAGTATCAGACGAGAACTCGTGACTCTTACGAAAAAGCTTGAGGTTAATCGTTGATAGAATCTGCTCTCCGCACTTACTGACTGACCAGGTGTCAGGCGTCTGGAAATATTCCTCAATAAAACGTTCAACAGCCGTATGGCTTGCTTCGCGCCCCGCTTCAGCTGATGAAACACCGTCGGCAACGACGAGTGCACAACCTTTATTGTTAAGCAGATAGCTATCTTCTGGAACCTTGACGCCAGCCGAGTCTTCATTGATCGGTTTTATACCGGCGTCTGTTGAAAATGCAGCATCAATCTTAAGAATCTGGGCCATCGAGAAATCCTGAGTTTAGTGCTATAGCGTTACCTTAACGCAAAAATGCCCGCCGATGAAATAAGCCACCAGCAGGCACTCTAGACTAGCAAGTTTCTAACTAGCCAACATCAATCATATGAACTGTGCCATCTGGCAGTACTTCAGAGATCTGTCCTTTTGGCTCATCCATCATTGCAGCAATGAAGAATACAATCAGTGCAGAACAACCGATCACCAAGAAGAAAGTACTGTAATCTACAAAGCTCAAAACAGTTAGGTAAGTTACTGCACCGACGTTACCATACGCTCCGGCCATACCTGCAATCTGACCTGTCATACGACGTTTGATCAGTGGAACTACCGCAAATACCGCACCTTCACCAGCCTGAACAAAGAACGAACAGCACATGGTTGCAATCACAGCAGCGGGGATCCACCAAGATGAATCAACCTGGCTCAATACAAAGTAGCCACATGCCAAACCACCAATCAAGAACATTAGAGCTTTACGACGACCAATGTGATCAGAGAACCAACCGCCAGTTGGACGTGCAACCAAGTTCATGAAGGCAAAGCCTGAAGCCAATAGGCCCGCTTTGACAGGATCAAGACTTTCAAAAGTTTCCAAGAAGAATAGAGGCAACATTGATACAACCGCTAGTTCTGAACCGAAGGTAACGAAGTAAGACCAGTCTAGAATCGCAACTTGCTTAAAGTGGTACTTATCAAGCTCTTGGACACCGTTTGTCAGATTTTCTTTATTTACATTCCAGATAGAGTAAGTTTGGAAAACATATAGAGCGACCAAACCCGCCCAAATAACGTAAACAGCAGTCTGACTTAAGAGAGCAACACCCGTTGGAGATAGTTTCCAAGCCAACACAGCTAAGGCTGCATACATTGGAATATTCATGAACAAGTATAGGTAAAAGTCACCCCAGCTTGTTACTTCCAAACCACCTGCTTTCTTAGGCTTAAAGTAGGTTGAACCTTTTGGCGTATCACGTACTACCTGATAGTAAATAAGGCCATAGATACTAGCAACAATACCTGTTGTACCTAATGCATATCTCCAGCCATCTTCTCCACCGTACATCATTGCCAGCGTAGGCAATAGCATAGCCGATGCAGCTGAGCCAAAGTTACCCCAACCACCGTAGATACCTTCTGCGATACCGACAGACTTATGAGGAAACCATTCGCCAACCATGCGGATACCGATTACAAACCCGGCACCAACAAAGCCCATTAAAAAGCGCATCATTGCGAGCTGCTCATAAGATTGAGCCAGTGCGAATGCTATACACACGACGCCTGCCAGTACAAGTAAAGTACTATAAACCTTTCTGGGCCCTAGTTTATCCACCAAAATACCGATGACGATACGTGCTGGAATTGTTAGCGCAACGTTCAGAATCATCAGGGCTTTGACCTGCTGACTCGACATATCAAACGCTTCTTTCATAAACACCAAAAGCGGAGCATGGTTAAACCAAACCATGAAGGTTAAGAAAAAAGCAAACCACGTAAAGTGGAGTGTTTTAATCTTGGGGTCGCCAAAAGCGAACAGGTTTATTTTAAGATCAGTGGACATAAAGCCTCCTATACAAAAAAGGGGTATGACGCTATTCTGCTTCGTGTGTAGGGTTTCCTACTTGATATGAGTCAAGTAAGGCAGGGCCTGAGAATGCCCCGGCACAGCGCATATACCTACTTTATTTTTTACTCCCTTGCCACAAAGCCAGCAGGCATCACAAAGCCTACTCACTTATAGGTAGGCGACTCATACCCCCTAACTCAAAAGGGTTAGAACAAACATGCACAAGGTTTTTTTGATTTAATAGGTATCAATCACTTTAATAGATAAACGAGCTCCTCTGTACCAACAATACCTTTGAGGATAAACCGAGTTAAACAGCCTTCGATCAGAGCGTCATAATGAATTTTGAGATCCCTGGCGCAGCCAGAGCCTTAACCATTGCCACCATAGCATTTGCTGCTAATTTTTCGGTATGGACACTCTATGCCGTTTTGGGGCTTGAACTTCAAAACAGCTTAAGCCTAAGCGCAACACAGTTAGGATTATTCTTTTCGGCCCCGGTTCTAACCGGTGCACTAGGGCGTATTCCTGCTGGCTGGCTTAGCGAGCGCTACAACCCCAAGAGCCTATTCACCCTACAAATGCTTCTTAGCACACCGCCACTATTCATCCTGCCTCACATCGAGACTCTGGAAGGCTACCTATTACTTGGCTTGTGGATCGGTATTAGTGGCACATCTTTTACCATCGGCATTCGTTATATCACCGACTGGTTTGAAAGTAACCGACAAGGCACTGCCATGGGTATATTTGGTGCAGGTAACACCGGCTCAGCCATTACCCTTGCACTTGCCCCAATTATTGTTGCGAACTGGGGTTGGGACAGCATTGGTCCTATCTATGGGGTTGGTTTACTCATTATGGCTTTTCTGTTCTGGCTAATAGCACCTACCCGCCCCTATACCCCGACAAAACTTCAAGCCGAACTTAGCACCCTACAAGCACTTAAATCCATCCAGATTTGGCGCTTCGGTCTATATTACTACTTTGTCTTCGGTAGCTTTTTAGCGCTAATCCTCTGGCTCCCACAGTATTATGCTTCCGCTTATAAACTCAGCTATAGCCAAGCGATGGCCTTTACGCTTTTCTTTGTTGCCACCTCTGGCATGGTTCGAGCATTAGGAGGCTGGTTTGCAGACCGCTATGGTGGTCGCACCGTTAACTGGGCAGTATTCTGGATATGCTTAGTTTGCTTGTTCTTCTTGTGCTATCCGCCGACCACGATGACCATACATGGCGTGCATCAAGATGTAGAACTGGCTATCGAAATTAACGTCTGGTTCTTCAGTACATTGATATTTATTATCGGTATAGCCCAGGGCTTTGGGCGAGCAAGTGTGTATAAGACAATTCATGAATACTACCCTCAGCAAATGGGGCTTGTTGGTGGCTTAGTGGCTGCAATTGGCGCCTTAGGCGGCTGCACACTCCCTATCGCTTTTGGCCTAGCCGTTGACTGGATCGGCATCCATAGCGCATGCTTCATGGTTTTATATGGTGTGCTCGCTTGCTGTATGACTGTCATGTTCCTTGCTATCAAGACTGATCGCTTTAACCAGCGCGTGCAACATGCCACCAGTCATAACTTCCTAGATGATGATTAAGCATCATCTTTAAACTTTATTACTACATTGCTTATACAAGAGAGATATCCCTATGGGTCACAACGTCAGCCAAGAAACCATCCCTTTAAACATTGCCGTATTAACGGTTTCAGACACTCGCACTGAAGACAATGACACATCAGGCCAACTTCTGGTAGAAAAGTTAAACTCGGCTGGGCACAAGCTCGCAGACAAAAAGATTGTCATTGACGACATATATAAAATTCGCGCTGCGCTCTCGACATGGATTGCGAGTGATGACACCCAAGTTATTATCATTACCGGTGGTACAGGCTTTACTAGCCGAGATAGCACCCCTGAAGCCGTTACCCCTTTGCTTGATAAGGTCGTCGATGGTTTCGGCGAGCTTTTCCGACAAATATCTCTTGAGCAAATTGGCACCTCAACCGTCCAGTCTAGAGCACTAGCGGGCATGGCAAACAAGACCTTACTATTCTGCCTACCAGGTAGCACCAATGCCTGCCGCACTGCCTGGGATAATATAATCGACTCACAAATTGACAGCCGTCAAGGCCCTTGCAACTTTGTACCCCAGCTAAAAGGCATTGATTTCGCTGCATGTCTTGATCGAGAAAAAAGAGATAACTCTTAGATTTTCAAATACTTAAACTAAAACTTCGAGTTCATCTTAAAACACTATACCTCCAGACTTACCCATCAGGAGGTATAGCCCCTTACTCCCTTTATCCGATTGCCCCCCCAAAACCAAAAGCGTTAAATAGGTCACATCCCTTGCAAATTTAAGACACAAGAGCAAGGAGTCTTTTAGAACTTATATCAATTAGGATATCGCTTATGAAGAACGCTTTAAGTCTATCAATCTCGATGATCGCTCTCGGACTCTCTGCAGCAGCTCCAACGTTTGCAGCAGAAGAGGCAGACTCAATTACTGCCGCGATTGCGGGCGGCGATGCATCCCTTGCGCTACGTTATCGTTTTGAATATGTAGATGATTTCACCAACCGTGAAGCTTTAGCATCCACAGTGAAAACACGTTTAACCTACAAGACGCTTTCATACAATGGCGTATCCACTACGCTAGAAATGGATAACAACAGTGTTGTCGGTGAAGACAACTACAGCGACAGTGGAGCTGATCCAGATGAAGAAGCAGTAGTGCTCGATGCTACGTATACTGAAATTAACCAGGCATATATCGATTTTGCTGCGCCAGCTGATACGCTCGTTCGCTACGGTCGCCAGCGCATCAACCTAGATGGCCAGCGTATGCTAGGCGGCGTGGGCTGGAGACAAAACGAACAAACTTATGATGCTTTTACCCTAGTTAACACAGCACTACCAGACACAACATTGATATTCTCTAATGTTTATAACGTAAACACCTTTACCGGAGGCGATATCGACGGCAACGACCATCAAGTTTACTACGTAAACAACAAGAGTATTGACGGCTTGGGCTTAAGCGCTTACTTCTTGGACCTGAAAGATATTCATGACACTTTCGGTATCCGAGCAAACGGTAAAGTGAAAGCAAGTGACGACCTTACTGTCCTTTATACCGCTGAATTTGCCCAACAAACTACTGACGATGATAATGAGCATGAAACGAATTATCTTAACCTTGAAGCAGGTGTAAATGTTTCAGGCTTTACCGCTAAGCTGGGTTACGAAACTCTTGGCTCAGATGACGGTAATGCCATGTTTAAGACACCTCTTGCAACCAAGCATAAGTTCAACGGTTGGGCTGACAAGTTTGCTGCTGAAAAAGGAACTGACGGCTTAGTAGACACCTCGCTTAGCATTTCAACCAAAAACTACGGTCCTAAGATCGCGGTAATCTACCACCAGTTTGACGCCGATGAAGGTAGTGCAGATTTAGGTAGTGAAATTGACATTCTAGTTGCCAAGAAGTTTTCTGATAACTACACAGGGCTAATCAAGCTTGCCGATTACAGTAAAGGAGACTCGGGCGAGGATACTACGAAAATTTGGGTGCAGCTCGCAGCTAAATTCTAGTCTCTTAGGTTAATTTTTACTGCTAGCGGAGGTTTCTTCCACCTCCGCTTTTTTTATGCCCGATAGCCACAAAATATCCCCGTGAATTCCAGCATTTTTTTTGATCAGTGCTAAACTAAACGAATCAATAAAAACAAAGCACTTACGAGAGCCTCAGATACCGGATAGAACTAAGTCTTATCTTTTTAAATCTGGCCCTAAATACGCTACGTAAGTGAGTTTGGGAGACACTGCCAATGCTTAGCGAGAACACCCAACAAACCGTCATTGCAGCAAAGGTTGCCGCTGAGCTCTATCATGCTCAGGAGATTACTCGAAGCTTATCTATTTCTTCCAAAAATTTGCGCGTACTCGCTAAACGTATTGGCGAAAGCGCAGCCGGTCTAGCTGTTTTGGCAACCTTTTATGATGAGTGTTCACGTGAATCCATATCCTTGGCCGACCTGGTGAGTACCATGACTGTTGAAACCGCCAATAAAGCCGTTCGCGAGTGGCGTACCAGTTTATTTGAAGAGAAGCTTGAAAAAGCCTATAGAGTGATGGAACCGGACAAAGTACCTCAGATCGTCCAACAACACATCCAGGGGCGCCCTCAACGCGAGCAGCAAAGCCGTGAACGCATTGCACGCTTTAACCGCGAACTAAATGACCTTCTGACGGAAATGCAAAAGAATATTCGTAGCATCGCCGTTATTGCTGTTAATTCCAAAATCGAAGCGCCTCGAACTGGCGAACATAGCCCTGTTTTACTCGATATGGCGCATAACGTTGAAGAGATGATCAAGCGCATCCTTTACCATATCGATAAAGCGTTAAAGTTTTTATCTACTA
>NZ_LWGJ01001704.1:0-885 GCF_001635845.1 Oleiphilus sp. HI0132
ATCCAAGGGCTCGTAATAAGCATTCATCTTGGCAGCTTCAGCAAAGGCATCCGGGTCTGCACGACGAAGCGCCCCCAAAGTACGATCATCCATTTCTAGCCACTCGTAAATACCTACTCGCCCTTTATAGCCGGTATCACTGCACTGGTAACAGCCGCTTCCAACAGTGAAATTATCTGGTAGGATTTCACCTTCAGCGACCATACTACCTAGCCAGATTCTCTCCTGTTCCGTTGGGTGATACTCGGTCGCACAGTTCGGGCATACCCGTCTGATAAGACGCTGGGCCAGCACCCCGCCCAAAGAACTCGCTACCAAATAAGGCTCTGCGCCCATATCAATCAAACGCATGGCACTGCCAATCGCGTCATTGGTATGCAAGGTCGACATCACCATATGACCTGTCATTGCCGCCCGCAAGCCAATTTCTGCGGTCTCTTGGTCTCGCATCTCACCAACCAAAACAATATCCGGGTCTTGACGCAAACAGGCCCTAAGTACGGTAGAAAAATTCAATCCCACCTTTGGGTTAACCTGTACCTGAGTAATTCGCGGAAGACGATATTCAACCGGATCTTCTGCGGTAATAATTTTTACTTCTGGTTTGTTCAATTCAGATAGCGCGCCATACAAAGTGGTCGTTTTACCACTCCCCGTCGGCCCGGTTACCAGTACCAGTCCATGCGGACGTGTCACTGCGATTCTAAAACGCTCGAGTATTTTGGGGGGCATACCTACCTTGTCCAGCCCCAGAATACCTTCGGTCTGATCAAGAAGACGCATCACCACGGACTCGCCATATTGCGTAGGCATCGTCGATAGACGCACATCCACTGACCGCGCCTTAACCCTAACGTTAAAGCGTCCATCTTGAGGAATTCTTTT
>NZ_LWGJ01001705.1:0-516 GCF_001635845.1 Oleiphilus sp. HI0132
GCGGGCGCAAAGCTTGCGGTGATTGGTGAGAACGGGGTGGGGAAGTCAACTTTCTTACGTTGTTTGATGAATGAGATTCAAGCCAATACGGGTGAAGTAAAGTGGGCTGAAAATGCCGTATTAGGCTACTGCCCGCAGGACAGCACGAAAGATTTCGACAGTGACCTAAACCTCTTTGACTGGATGTCTCAGTGGCGTACTGCAAAGCATAACGATTTAATGGTTCGCGGTATGTTAGGTCGAATGCTCTTTACCGAAGATGACGTTAACAAGAAAGCCAAAGTCTGCTCAGGTGGTGAGAAAAACCGCTTGTTGTTTGGCAAGTTAATGATGCAGGACCTAAATATTCTGATTATGGATGAGCCGACCAACCACATGGATATGGAAGCCATTGAAGCTCTGAACGAAGCGCTTAAAAACTTTGATGGCACTTTGATTTTTGTTAGCCACGACCGAGAGTTTGTCTCATCACTGGCAACACGCGTCATCGAAATTAAAGACCAGGGCTTGATAGAT
>NZ_LWGJ01001706.1:0-886 GCF_001635845.1 Oleiphilus sp. HI0132
ATAGCAGTTAAATCTGCTGGCGCCAAACGCATCGCACCAGCATCTAGATCTAGCAAGTCTTCAATGTGAGCGATAGATTCCTGAATACTATCAGCTGTCAAACCAATAGATTTAGCCTCCGCATGAGCTGCCGCCATATGCGTTAATGGGCTAAGATGAACATTATACTCCCGCCCTGCCACAATACCTGAAGCAACCGAGCGCAAACTAAAGCCAGACCCTGGGTTAAAGCTTTCACCAAAAGAAACGCCTTGCCCATCATTATCAATACAACCTTCCGTTGTATCGCACTTCATTCTGGTTCGACTATCAGCTGTCACTTCGACAACAACTGAGCCTTGTGAAATTTCCTGCTCAAGATTAAAGGTGTAGCGACCATTAGAGTCTGTTCTGACTGGACTCACCATTGGATTAACAGAACGAATAGTCTTGCCACCCTGCTCTTCTACTGAGTATAAGTTTACCAAGCCTTCTGAAACGACCCCTTTTATAGCGGTACCGCTAATCGTTGTAGTCACGGTATTGGTATTACCATCATCCGGAGTGGAATTTGACTCTTCACTGCCGCCACCAGAACCACAAGCCGTTAAAAGAATGGCCACACTTGAAGCTAATAGGTTCTTTGTAAGAGCGGCAATTCGCTTTTCACCAGTGTTGAGGAAAAATGTATGCATGAGAAGATTCCACTATTAAATTTCGATCTTGAGTAAGGAAATCTTAGCGCCAGAACACTTAAATTGACGGATAAACATCATTATTTAGCAACAAAAAGCGTCAACTTTTCGACAAATGATAAAAAATGTGAAATCGATGACAGGTGATACAGCACAAAGTTCACAAAAAATCCGCCAGAGTCTAAGAAACAAGCACTAGGAGTTTTTATTTA
>NZ_LWGJ01001707.1:0-958 GCF_001635845.1 Oleiphilus sp. HI0132
GAAAGGGGGCTTCCCATCTATCTTTACACCTTCAAACTTGCCTTGAAAACAAATTTTTAGACAAAAGACAGAGTGACTGCCAATTTTTAAGACGGCGCATATTAACAAAATAAACACAATAAGCAAGCATCGTTTATTTCATTTTTGAAATGCACTAGAATTTAGCCTCCTACTTCTAAGAGATTTCCTTCGTATCTTGCATGATCATCACCGTTGCAGTCCCCACCCCTTTATTTCGCTGCTTTGATTATCTGCCGCCTGATAAGATAAACCCTGAATATCTTGTGGAAGGGAGCAGGGTTCTCGTTCCCTTTGGGCCAAGAAAGTTAGTTGGCATTATCACTAAAATACAAAATACCCCTTCGGCTCATGAGGGGAAAATCAAGAACGCCTTGGCGCTTCTAGATCCATCACCCACTTTTCCAAGCGTTTTGATGCAGCTGCTAAACTGGGCCTCAAGCTATTATTGTCACCCTATTGGAGATTGTTTCGCGACCGCCCTGCCCGGAGCACTTAGAACAACCTCTGCAAAGCAAGGCGCGTTGGTCAAAAGCATAGAGCTAAGCAAATGGTATCGCAGCCCCAAACAGTTTGAAGGTAGAGCGAATGCAACCAAGCAAATAGAGATACTCGACTATCTCGAAAGCAACCCTGAAGGCGTTTGGCTCGATACACTCAAAGCTATGAGATATAGCAACAGTCAACTCAAAAACCTGGAAGGCGCAGGCTACATATATAAAGAAGTCTATGACCCCCTGAGCGCGGAAAAAGAACAACAAAGCAAAGCGCCCATTCAAAGCAAAACCCTCAATACCGAGCAAAAGCTTGCAGTTGAGACAATTCTTAACGCCGATGCAACTATCAATGCAACCCTACTTCAGGGTGTAACGGGCAGCGGCAAAACTGAAGTTTATATCGAATGCGTAAAGAAACAGCTTGAACAAGGTAAACAGGCCCT
>NZ_LWGJ01001708.1:0-887 GCF_001635845.1 Oleiphilus sp. HI0132
ACTTCTCTGGAATCCAGAGAAATGGGAAGTGAAAATGTTTTCCAAAAAGGCATTCGTCGACAAGAGTCTTTCTTCACCCTAAGCACAGACACGTCGCGCCCTTGCACTCTCATCCGAAAGTCTTCAGGCTTGGTGCAGCCATTGCTTTTTGCCTGGAAGGTGATCGCCTCGTTATCAAGAGACTGCAGCACTATCGGCTCCGGAACTTGATTTTCAGGGCCACCCGCTAACACACCCCCTGAAAGCATGAGCACACCAACAAACCGAACTAAAACCATACGTAACATCAATCTAACACTCAAATAAAGACTAAGGCGCAAGTTTTAAGAACCTACGACGATAAGTCAGCAATAGCAAACATAGACATATCAGTTGCCAAGCAATGGCGCCACCACTTGAATCAGACTTTTTATTGCTGTCACTTTCCTCTTGCTCTGCTTCAATTGCGGTAAAACTAATTGATGCAATTCGCGCATCGTCCCCCTCACCCAAACCAAGGCTAGCGCCTCGCTTTCTCGCCAACACCCACTCAACATAAGCGCCACCCTCAGGCAGCTCTATAACGACGTTCGAATAGCTACTTCCTACGACTAAATCTTGCTCAACACCGTCAACCACTTCAGTCGTTTGACGAACACCATCAATATAAACATCCAGATTCATCACATCAGAGCTTGATAGTAGCCAGTCAAAAGCAAGCGTTCCCGCCCGGGAAAAGCGTGAAGAGAAACGTGATATATCTTGCGTATCTGGCATTTCCACCGCTAACTCACTATCCCCCACATTTCGCCATGTACTCGCTGACTCAAGGATAAAATCAATACCACTTCCAGCTATTTCCATATCATTTTCCGGATATACTCTGGTAGATAAGCGATACCAATTAA
>NZ_LWGJ01001709.1:0-1579 GCF_001635845.1 Oleiphilus sp. HI0132
GATTGCAAAACATGAGTCTTATCCCTGGAGAATTGAAGTATCTATCTAGCCATGAGTGGGTTCGTCTGGAAGAAGATGGCGAAACCGTTACTATAGGTATTACTGATCATGCACAGGACCTACTGGGCGACGTGGTATTTGTTGAATTACCTGAAGTTGATGCAGTCATTGAAGCAGGTGAAGAAGCCGGTGTTGTCGAGTCAGTTAAAGCAGCATCTGATATCTTTTCTCCTGTTGGTGGAACGGTTCTAGAAACCAATGAAGGCTTGGAAGATTCGCCTGAAACGGTTAACAGCGATCCTTATGATGATGGCTGGTTCTTCAAATTGAAGATCTCTGATCCTCAAGAGCTTGAAGGCTTATTGTCTGCTGACGAATACAAAGAAATTTGTGAAGCAGAAGAGCACTAAGAAACTTAGTGTTTCAGCTGGTAACTGATAGCATTTGCCAGCTAATTATTTCAGACCTTTGTGATACTTGTTTAGATCGTGCAATTTCGGTGAAGCAAGTCGGCAAAGGTTTTTATTTTTTAAGTTCCTGAGTGAATGCTTTGGGAACTCGCTGCAAAGAGGGTGTGTAATGCCTTTTATTCCTCATACGGAACACGATATCCAGAAGATGTTGGATGTTATTGGTGTCGACAAAGTCGATGACCTGTTTGATGAAATTCCAGCTCACTTACGAGCCAAACCACTGAATGGTGTGCCTGAAGGTTTAGGCGAAATGGAAATGATGCGGCTAATGAGCGAGCGTGCTCAATTAGACGAAGGTGCGCTATGTTTTATTGGTGCCGGTGCCTACGAACATCATATTCCTGCTGCTGTGTGGGATGTGACGATGCGTGGTGAGTTCCTGACTGCCTATACACCTTACCAGGCAGAGGCAAGCCAAGGGACTTTGCAGCTAATCTATGAATACCAAAGCATGATGTGCCAGCTTACGGCGATGGATATGTCTAATGCTTCCTTGTATGACGGAGCATCGGGCCTAGCTGAAGCCGTGTTGATGGCGATTCGTGCCAACAGAAAGTCCAAGAGCAAAAAGGCTCTGATCGCAGGTACCGTACATCCTCTATACCAGCAAGTGGTTGATGACATTGTTAGCAACCAGGGAATTTCCATTGATGTATTGCCAATGGACGATAAAGCGCTTGCCGTTGATAGTGCAGCGTTAGAAAGCTTTGCTGGCCAAGACTATGCCGCTTTGATAATTCCTCAGCCAAACTTCTTTGGCTCGTTGGAAGATGTGAATGCTTTAACCAACTGGGGCCAGGCAAATGGCATGTTGGTTATTGGCGTCGTTAATCCGACAGCTTTAGCGCTATTAACGCCTCCTGGTGAATGGGGAGATAAGGGTGCCGATATCGCCGTGGGTGAAGGTCAGCCATTGGGTATTCCTATGGCATCGGGTGGCCCGTATTTTGGCTTTATCTGTTGTAAAGAAAAGCTGGTTCGCCAAATGCCAGGACGTATTATTGGTCGTACTGTCGATCTGGAAGGTAAAGAAGGTTTTACCCTGACCTTACAGGCACGCGAGCAGCATATTCGCCGTTCTAAAGCGACTTCCAATATATGTACCA
>NZ_LWGJ01001710.1:0-887 GCF_001635845.1 Oleiphilus sp. HI0132
TGACCCAGGCATTCGTCAAACCAGGGAATTTAACCAAACTATCAAACTCCTGGCGTAGGCTTTCTGTCGTCACGCCAGCCCGCCATTCACTTCGCGGTTTAAGTTGAATGAATGTTTCGATCATCGTGAGCGGTGCTGGGTCAGTCGCTGTTTCGGCACGCCCGACTTTACCGAAAACAGACTCGACCTCTGGTACGGTTTTGATCAACTTATCGGTTTGTTGGAGTAGCTCTCTCGCCTTGCCGACTGATACACCGGCATATGTTGTAGGCATATACATCAAGTCACCTTCGTCCAATGGTGGCATGAATTCGCTTCCTAGCTTAGTCACTGGCCATAAACCAACCACTAAGACAACAGCAGAAAACAAAAGAGTCGTTTTAGGAAAAGCCAGCACACCTTTGATCACTGGTTTATACATGGCAATCATCAAGCGGTTAATCGGGTTTTTATGTTCAGGCGTCACTTTTCCACGAATAAAGTAGCCCATCAACACTGGCACGAGTGTAATAGCAAGACCCGCGGCAGCTGCCATCGCATAGGTTTTAGTGAATGCCAGGGGTGAAAACAACTTGCCTTCTTGTGCTTCAAGAGTGAACACAGGCAGAAAGCTGGCTGTAATAATCAACAAAGAGAAGAATAAAGGTGGCCCGACTTCAGATGCAGCCTGGGTAATCACCTGCCAACGGTTTTCATCTGTCAGCTCTGTTTTTTCCATATGCTTATGAACGTTTTCAATCATGACGATGGCGCCATCAACCATCGCACCGATCGCAATCGCGATTCCACCCAGAGACATAATATTGGCGTTCAAACCTTGCTGATACATGATGATAAAGGCCGTGAGAATACCCACAGGCAAGCTAACCAGTACAACCAGAGATGAA
>NZ_LWGJ01001711.1:0-855 GCF_001635845.1 Oleiphilus sp. HI0132
TATTTTACAGACAAGATGCCCTATAACTTCATGTTTGTTGGGCTTATCTTAACTGTAATGCCTAACGCTAAAGTTATTCATTGTACACGTGACCCGCTTGAAACCTGTTTTTCTATTTATAAACAAAATTTTTCTGGTTCCCCAGCATACACTAATGATTTAACAGAGCTGGGCCAGTATTATATCGCCTATAAAGACATGATGAAGCATTGGCAGAACCTATTTGGTGATCGTATTTATGAGGCTAATTATGAAGCGATGGTGGATAACTCAGAGCACCAGATTAACAACTTACTCGCCTTTTGCCATTTGGAGCCAGAGGGTGGCTGCTTCGAATTTCATAAAAATAAGCGCGCAGTGAGAACAGCGAGTGTCGCGCAAGTAAGGCAGCCTATATATAAAGATGCCAAGCGAGCATCGGCGCCGTATGAAAAATATTTGGCGCCTTTGATAGAGGTTTTACAGAACGTAGATTAGATCAAGTCTAATTTGCGTTCACTCCAAAGTTTCTCGGCAAATGCGAAGGCGTCCTTCTGTGAGAACTCTGGTTTTAAAGATTTTAAGGCGAGGGCTGTTGTACCGATAATGGCACCTAAGGCATATTCGTCTTCTTGCTCACCACGCCAAACTTGCTTAAGGTAGTTAACCGTTAAATCCTGCCCTTTAACGTGTCTTCGCTCAAATTGAGAAGGCCACTCTTCTTCAGTAAGCTCTCCCTTAATCGCTGACTTTACGACCATGGCATTATCAGGATTTCGCTCAATCTCTCCGCCTTCACCTTTTATTACTGAAAGTGATCGGTACCCTAGTAGTGCTCCAGCCTCTTGATGAAGGCCGCTATAGGGGGGGTGGAAT
>NZ_LWGJ01001712.1:0-930 GCF_001635845.1 Oleiphilus sp. HI0132
TGCTTTAAGGTCATCTTTTTGACCCCGAGGAATCGTTACTATTACGTCTTCGGCTAAGCCCAACTGGAAAGAATCCAAAGCACCCTTCCAAACCTGGCTATCTGTCAGTACTTCACCAGCCTTGTACAGTTCGTGCGTCTGATAATATCTAAAGCCATAGTTTAACAACTTCTGTGTCTCTTTAGCTCTGGCATTTTCACTATTCGTACCCATGACAACACTAATCAAGCGCATACCATTGCGCTTAGCTGACGCGACAAGGCAATAACCTGCTTCTTCAGTATGTCCGGTCTTTAAGCCATCGACTGACTTATCACGCCACAACAAGCGATTGCGGTTTGGCTGCCTTATATTGTTATAGGTGAAGTATTTTTCAGAATACAAAGGGTACTGATCAGGAAAGTCATTAATGATCGCAAGAGCCAGCTTTGCCAAATCAGAGGCTGATGAATAATGCCCTTCAGCAGGCAAGCCTGTAGCGTTCATAAAGTTGGAGTTTGTCATGCCCAGTAGTTGAGCTTGCTGATTCATGATATCGGCAAATGCATCTTCGCTACCAGCAACATACTCAGATAGCGCAATACTTGCGTCATTGCCTGACTGAATAATTACGCCTTTGAGCAGCTCTTCAAGCAAAACTTTTGAGCCTTCCTTGATGAACATTTTTGACCCGCCAGTGCGCCAAGCCTTAACGCTCACTGGAACCTCGTCATATAAATTGATATTACCTTGAGCTACTTCGCTTTCGACGATGTATGCGGTCATCATCTTAGTCAAGCTGGCGGGTGGCAACTGAACGTAGCTTTCATGCTCTACGATTACTTCGCCACTCGTGGCATCCATTAAAATATAAGAGCTAGCTGAAACCTGTGGCGGAGAAGGAATAAGAGCTGGCTTAGCAAATGCGTCGGCAACATGGAATCCGAGAAG
>NZ_LWGJ01001713.1:0-1299 GCF_001635845.1 Oleiphilus sp. HI0132
AAAGGCCCACTTGGGATCAGCGCTACAACTGCGATTACCCCAAAGTCGAAATCCATCTTTCTGGATAATGGTGGCCACTTCATTTTCATTTAGGAAATTGGCGCGTGCATTGACATCACCTAATGCAAAATCAACACTTCGAGCAGTACCCATCAAACCGCGAATTTCACGATTAGACGGTGACCACCAGAAGCCGCGCTCTGCATCTGATTTAGCAATCAACCCTGCGACTCGGGCACTGGCTGGGCGCACGACTTCGACGTTGTCTTCGGCATCCCAAACGCGAACCCAAGGATCAATTAAATACAGTCTTGGGCTACCAAACATTTGTCGGTAATCGATGGCTTCTTCATCG
Source organism: Oleiphilus sp. HI0132 (assembly GCF_001635845.1). Taxonomy (NCBI): domain Bacteria; kingdom Pseudomonadati; phylum Pseudomonadota; class Gammaproteobacteria; order Oceanospirillales; family Oleiphilaceae; genus Oleiphilus; species Oleiphilus sp. HI0132. The sequence goes on from NZ_LWGJ01001713.1 coordinate 356, forward strand.
TTGTAATTCGGGCCATCGGCAATCACAACGGCTCGGAGCCGTTCAGCGACAGACAGAAGTTCGTTGGCTACGGCCGGGTGATGACTAAACTCAGGCGCGATTAAAATACGGGGCGTGACATGCACTTCGCTTTCGGCAGCGAGGAATGCCTGAATACCAAGATACTGGCCGGTTTCATCATCAATACCACCGATGACCTGGCCGATGTTTGAAAACCAAGGGCCTGCCATTGCCAAACGAGGACCCTCTTCTTCGATGAGCGAGGGCCATTCCTCATCTTCACCAAACCAGTCCGGCACACGGATCAGAACGATCATCGCTCCCGTTTGATCGAAGATATCGTCAATGGCTGCAGGCAAGGTTCCGGTTCGTCCCAAACCAGCCGCTTCACTGCGTTTACCCGCAATTAAAATAGGCGTGTGATAAGGGAATCGGTCTTCATCTGCATCGGGCGCTGTGCCGATCAAACCGATAACGGATGAGCGAACCGTTTTTATTGGGCGTGGACCAGAGTCGATTTCAACGACTTCCACGCCATGGAGAAATTGTTCAGGCATTTGGCTTCACCTCAATATGATGTAAAAACAGGAAACAGAGGTACCAGTCATCCTGCTGAGTGACAGGTACTTGATGTTCGTTTGCCAAAGAAAAGAAGTAAGCATCTCCGGCCTTGTTGGTTAGCGCTTCGGCTTTGCCTGAATCCCACAATTCAAATACACCGCCATCGTTAAGCGGTATGGATAGGCAGTTAAATAATGGTTTGGATGCTAGATAGCGATCTAATTGCCCCCCTTTGGGAAAGTGGAGTAACCATGCTTCATTGGCATTTTTTCGAAGATCGGGTGGAAGCGAAGCATCCACCATAGATTTAAGTGAATCCGGCATGTGCCAGTATTTGAGAAACTGGTATTCGGATAGCACGTCATTGCCGCTGGCTCCCATTC
>NZ_LWGJ01001714.1:0-6688 GCF_001635845.1 Oleiphilus sp. HI0132
AGAATACTTGCTCATGGGTATACCTGTTTAAACTATTACTACATTATATAGTCGAAAAGTAACTGAAATGTTAGCAAAACTTTGTTGAATTAATTTGACACTTGAGGTGAGTATTTTGTAACGCTTCCATCACTACTATTGCTACTTTGTAAATTCGTCAATCATTCGTAAGGTTAAACCCCATATGCGTCGGCTTTTGTACCAATAGCAAGGCACTGTTAGTGATACCCCGCGAGCCTTCCATTGCATACTTTCACGGTTGGCCGGAAGTTCAAAATGCTTGATTGGCACCCATAAAGTTTCAGCGACTTCATGGTTTAATACAAAATCCACATTCAGCTGTAGTTCGAAGGTGAATGCTGAAATAACCATTGGTCGTAGACCTGAGTGGGTTTTGGTGAGCTGGTCAGATATGCGCCCTAATGGTGCTAGGTGGCCGGCATCTAAGCCTATTTCTTCTCGTAGTTCGCGCAGAGCCGTGTGATAAATATTGGCATCTGTAGCGTCCATCTTACCACCAGGAAAAGCCATATCACCAGACCAGGGGTCACCCGGTCGCTCGGCGCGTTTGATCAGCAAAACCTGACGACCTTGGCTAGGGTGATCCCGAAAAATAATTGCCACGGCAGCTCGTGTCATCCACCTTCTACCGGGAATTCTTTTACCTTTGTTGTGCATACCTTGCTTGTCATAGCTCTATTTAATTTGAGAAAAATTACCTTAACATACTAAAGATAATTCATCTTCATAAAGCTCAGTGCCTGAGCTTATTCACATTAAGCAAGTTGTCGCTTATTGAAAGTAACCGTGACTCACAAGCTATCATGAGAAAAGCTTGAAGTAGATAAGTTTGCGTGTTTGAATAGCATTAAATGAGTAATGGCCGATTCTAGGCTCTGGCTCTTTATCTTCCTGTAACCTTGAGCGATAAGAACTGAAATATGCTTGATGATATAAAAGAATTCTTTGACCGCTTTGTGCGAGATTTTTCTTCATTTGATGGGGCCCTGATTGCAAGTCGATACCAAGCGCCTTATTTGGCTGTCACTTCAGATGCCGCAGTATGGGAGTGTGCAGCGCCGTCTGACCTGGTCGAATATTTCCAAAGCTTGCTTGATAAACACTCTGCAGAGGGTGTAACACATACCAAGTACGAAAACCTCGAAGTCACCGAGATTGGCCGTAGCTGCTTCCTTGCCTCAGTCACATGGACGATGATGAACGATTCGGGCGACACGGTCTCTAACTGGCGTGAGTCTTATAACTTGATCAAAACAGCTGATGGCTTGAAGATTTTTACGTCTATCGACCACTAAGTGTCCTTGCTGAATATTCATTAAAAAGCCGATGCCTTCAGTGTCGGCTTTTTCTTTTCTGCTTTCCTTAAAGTTTTTCTCAAGCGTTGCATTTGCTCTTAATTGCTTCAAATAAGCTATATTTAAAGTATGAGCCAGTTCTTATGGCATTATTCTTTGTGGAGAAGGGGCACATTACTTATGACTAAACCAAGCGATGACGAACTAAAAAAAGCCTTAGCCAAAGCTGCTGAAATGCGTGAAAGTGGTGTGGACTCTGACTTCATAGCCAAGTCTCTGTTAAGCTTAAATTACCGATTTGAGGTGTGGCAGAAAGTGGTAGATGCAGCAAAGCATTATCTGCACTCAGGTCAAGCCATGCACGAGCATGCGGTGCTGGTTAAGGCTCTAAGAGATGCAGAAGCAATCGACTCCCGCAATGAAGAGCATGAGCCGCCTCTAGGCTTGAGCTAGTTCGCTAAGCTTGCCAGCATTTTCAACGTTTTTTAGCTCAAGTTTCGCTAATTGTGGTGTGGATAAATCAATGCCCTCAATAATGGACGCCGTATATACCGCGTCATTCACGCGAAAGATTGTTCCCATCAAATGCTTTCGAATCGTTGCCGTAACTTTTGTATTTGGAATTCGATCAAGATAGATCCACAGCGTATATTCTAGTGCGTAATCACCCGCGTGCGTAAGTGCCCACTCGAATTGCCGGGTTTGGTTGATTTTAATATCGGGTTTTTCAAGGCAGTTTTCTTGCGCAAGGCTAAAAAACTTATCGATTTTCGCTTTGAAGTCTGCCAGCTGTTTTTGTCGTTCGTCTTTTGTTTTGCCATCAAATTCAGGGTAGCCAATGTTGTAGCTCAAGGCTTGGCGTACGCCATCAGTACTCGCTACGCGACTGAGGTTATCGATTTTATTTTGAATGAACTGATTGTTCCGCACGAGCGTTCGATGGTTATTACGGATGTCGTAGAGAATCACATATATCAGCGTTACCTTGCTGATGACATACTCCGTTTCATCATCGCCGATGACGACGACGTCTCCGTCTTCGAGAATTTGCGTATTCAGGATGATTAAGCCGCTAATAATATCAGGTGCCCAGATGTTGCTGGTAAAGGCTAGGAAGGCAAATAGGATTCCGAATATGCCAGTCGTTTCCAGCATACTATCGGCGCCCCAAATTTTAATGAGGGTGAACAGCGTTGCCAGAATGATGACAAACAGGATAATGATATCTACTAGACGGCTTGAGTAGGTGTCTAGAAAAACAGGCTTCTCATCAACAACTTTTTCGAGGCCGAACTTCTTGCGAGATTGGCGGCTACAAATACTGTAAATCAGGATGCTGAGATACAGAGTGGTGAGACTTAAACCCAAGTGTATAAAGAAGTTTTCGTAGCTATTGTTGAGTCTGAGAAAAACCAGATGGACGATATGAAGAATCAGCACCAGGCCGTTTAAGGCGCGAAACAGTGTGACTTTGACGCCGCTATCACGTGCGCCATCAATGAAGCTTATAATCGGCTTTGCATACAGGAATAAGCCAATGTTGAATACAAATACCAGAATATGTGCTGTCCATGTTGTTGTGGACAACTGCGGTAATAACCACTCTAAAGCTTGCATAGTAAAAGACGCCTAAGAAAAGTGAGCTTGTGTCGCATTGCTTCATGCAGACGCCAACGGTCAGATCTTAGCTAATTATGATGAACTTTAGACTTGAATCAAGGGAAAGCTTTGCTTCTCTTAAAGCCTTTATAGCTCCAGGCGTTTAATTAAGCGATAGAAATTACTTCGGTTTACGCCCAAGTCACGTGCTGCAGCCGCCTGGTTTCCCTGATGTTGGTCCAGAATATGAATAATATAATTTCTCTGGAAATCATCGACTGCGTCTTTAAGATTCCCTTTTGGTGTAAATGAAAAAAGGTTGCTGTTCGCTTCATTCACTAGCGGGTGTTCCTTGCCGTTAGTTTTTGGCTGACCGTTTTGAAGGTGAATATCCAGGTAGGAGGCGTCGATAACGATGGAACGGTTGTGTCGGCCTTGATCAGCAATCGCTTTTAATGCTGAGCGGCTGAGCATATGTTCTAACTCTCGTACGTTTCCGGGCCAATCATATTGAGTGAGGAGGTGCTTGGCATCGCTCGTGATTCTGAGTCCTTCGACACCTAAGCGCTTTTGATTTATTTCTAGTAAATAACCCGCAAGTAAGAGAATATCTTTGCTTCTTTCTCGAAGAGGGGGTATGTGAACCGGGTAGACACTTAGTCGATGGTAAAGGTCTGCTCGAAATCGATGTTCTGCGACCTCGTTTTGTAAGTCGCGATTGGTTGCGGCGACGATACGTACGTCTACCTGAATGTTCTTATCTGAGCCGACACGCTGAATCTCGCCGCTTTGCAGCGCTCTGAGTAACTTTGGCTGGATGGACAAGGGAAGCTCACCAATTTCATCAAGAAAAAGTGTCCCCTCATGTGCGATTTCAAATTTCCCCGCTCGGTCTGAAACCGCGCCAGAGAATGCGCCTTTGACGTGACCGAATAATTCACTTTCTGCAATATTCTCGGGGAGCGCTGCACAGTTTACATAAACCAACGGCCCTTTGGAGCGTGGAGACATATTGTGAACTTGTCGTGCGACGAGCTCTTTACCAACACCTGTTTCACCGAGCACCAGTACACTCAAGTCAGATTGTGCGACGATATCTAGCTCATCTTTCAGATTCATCATCACATCGCTCTGGCCGATCATCTCGCTGTCAGAGCTTTTCAGCAAAGTTTGACTGACTAATCGGTGGTGAGCTGCACTGGCTTCAAGTGAATCGATTCGTACGGCTGCCTTAACCGCCGCTTCGGTGAGTTTGGTAAATGTCCTCAGCTGGTCCTTATCAATCTGGTCAAAGGTGCCAGGTTCAAGCGCATCTAAGGTAAGTAGTCCCCACGGCTTTTCATTAATTAATAAGGGAATGCCCATACAGTCGTGTACATCAGGGTGTTGGTTGTTTTCACCGATTAATCCATCGTAAGGGTCAGGTAGGTCTGAGTTCGCCTCAAAGTGTACCAGCCCTTTTGAATGGATCACTTGAGACAGTCTGGGATGTTCAGTAATGATGAATCGTCTTCCTAGTACGTCATCGCTTAATCCTTTCATTGCAATAGGGCGAAGTTGACTGCCTTCCAGTTTCAAAACCGCCGCCGCATCGAACGGAAATATATTCTGCATATTGTTAAGCAGTCGCTGATAGCGACTTGCTTCAGGTAAGTCTCTAGGGAGGTCGGAAATGATCGCCGTAATCGTCTCGAATAATGAACCTGTTGTTGTCATATCTACCTCACTGTTGTCGAAATGATTTCTTGCTAAGGCGGTCATTATGATTTCCCTTGTTATAAATATTGTTATTTTTCAGCGCTTTATGTGTTGGTACGAAACTTGAGTATAGCTAGGTGAGACCTCCGGAATCGAAGCGGAGTATGGCAGTGAGGGAGCGGTGTTAATTTGATTGAGGTCAAGTAAACCGTCTTTTCAAATGATCTATCCACGAAGGAAGGAGGTATCTACCACTTTAAGGGTAGGTGTGGTTAGAGAGGAAGATAACGTTTTGAGAGAGACGTTGTAAGAAGATAGCAACACATATTTTTGGAGTAGTAACTTTTTTCGAACATAGCACTTCTTATAGCTTTATTGGGGATTCACGGCTTAAAGGGGGAAGTCGGACAAAAGACCCAAACGACAAATAGCGACAACAATTAACAGGAGTTCGCATACGATGAAGAACACAAAACATATATTGTCAGCATTAGCTCTAGCAATGGGCGTTGGCATGGGAGCCGGGGTTCAGGCAGCAACAAACACTGCACCAACCTTAACCCCTGAAGAATTCGACAAAGCAAAATCCATGTACTTTCAGCGTTGTGCGGGTTGTCATGGTGTATTACGTAAGGGGGCAACAGGTAAAAGTTTGATGCCTGAAGAAACCCTTAAGAAAGGAACCAAGCGTCTGTCTCGTATTATTGAGCTAGGTACTGAAGGTGGCATGAACAACTTTGATGATCTCTTCACTAAAGATGAGATTGACCTTCTTGCGAAGTATATTCAGTTGGAGCCTCCTGTTCCACCAGAGATGTCTTTAGCGATGATGAAAGAGCGGACCAAAGAATATATCGCTCTTAAAGACTATCCAACTAAACCTCTACATGGCCGTAATTGGGAGAACTTCTTTGTTGTCATTGAGCGTGATGCAGGTCTTGCTGCCATCATCGATGGTGACAAACATGAAATTGTTGCACACATCGATACGGGTTATGCAGTACACGTAATCAAGGGTACTGAGCACCATAAAACTGATCATGCGAAAGACGTAGGTCGTTTCTGGTACACCATTGGTCGTGACGGTAAGGTTAACAAGATCGATTTATGGCAGACGCCAGACAAGATGTTGGTAGCTGAAACTCAAATGGCGTATGACGCACGAGATATCGCTGTTTCCGGTGATGGCAAATATGTTATCGCTGGTGGTTATTGGCCTCCGCACTTCGTAATCATGGATGCAGAAACACTTGAACCTCTGAAAGTAGTTTCTTCTCGTGGTGTTAATGTTGACGGTGAGTATGTCGAAGAGTCTCGCGTTGCGGCGATCTACACAACACCTAATGAGCCAACTTGGATGGTTGCGATCAAAGAGTTAGGTCAAATGTGGCAGGTTGATTACAGCGACATCAATAACCTACGTATTGATCAAATGGATACTGCTAAGTTCTTGCATGATGGTTTCTTTGACCCAACAGGTCGTTACTTCCAAATCGCAGCAAACGCTTCAAACAAGATGGTTGTTGTTGATACGAAAGATCGTAAGTTAGAGAAAATGATCGATGTTGCTTCATTGCCTCACCCGGGTCCTGGTGCTAACTGGACTGATAAAGAGTGTGGCCCTGTTGGTGCAACGACTCACCTAGGTATTGGTGAAGTATCTGTTTGGGGCAACGACCCGATTGGTCATCCTGACCAAGCGTGGAAGCTGTGCTACACAGTTGAGACAGACGGTGCGGGCGTATTTATTCGTACCCATCCAACATCTCAATATGTATGGGCAGATCAGCTTAAGCACCCAGAGCCAGAAGTTCAGCAAAGTGTTCAGGTATTTGATAAGGACACACACGAAATCGTTAAAACTATTCGTGTAACTGAAGAAGAAGGTAAAGCGGCCTTGCACATGGAGTTCAACAAAGATGGTACTGAGGTTTGGGTATCTGTCTGGAACCGAACTGACAACAAGAACCCAACTGGTGAAATCGTTGTTTACGATGCGAAGACTCTTAAAGAGATTACTCGTATTAAAGGTTTAACAACGCCTACTGGTAAGTTCAACGTGTTTAACCGTGCTA
>NZ_LWGJ01001715.1:0-827 GCF_001635845.1 Oleiphilus sp. HI0132
ACCAATCGACTTCAAAAGCACAAGACGGAGCGTTCCATCCATTACCTTTTTGTCCACAGACATTAGTCGTTCATATTCTGAAGCCAACATGCCTTCCGGCCCTTCAATTGGCAAGTTAGCAGCAAGCAATATATTTGAAATTCGAGAAACATCTTCATCACTAATCCAGCCTTCCATTCTCGACAATTCTGCTGCCATAACTGTTCCCGCTGCAACCGCCTCACCATGAAGCCAAGAGCCATAACCTTCATAAGTCTCAATCGCATGGCCAAATGTGTGCCCTAGATTTAATATTGCTCTAAGCCCACCCTCTTTCTCATCTAGTTCAACAACTTCCGCTTTACAAGAACAAGATTCTTTAATCGCGTAGGTTAAAGCATCAGAGTCCAAGGACCTTAAGGCCTCAACATTAGCCTCCAACCAGTCAAAGAACTCTGGCTTACGGATCAAACCATATTTGATCACCTCCGCCAGGCCCGCTGAAACTTCCTTTGAAGCCAGAGTTTGCAAGGTCAAAATATCAATGATAACGGCTTTAGGCTGGTAAAAAGCACCTATCATGTTTTTACCTAAAGGATGGTTGATTGCAGTTTTTCCACCTACAGATGAATCTACTTGCGAAAGAAGCGTCGTGGGCACCTGAATAAAATCTACGCCACGCTGATAAGCTGATGCAGCAAAACCTGCCATATCTCCAATTACACCACCCCCCAGCGCAACGATAGTCGTCTTCCTGGAATGAGCCTTCTCTAGTAGCGCATCAAAAATCAGGTTTAAGGTTTGCCAATTCTTATATTGCTCTCCGTCAGGCAAGACCACGCTATCAA
>NZ_LWGJ01001716.1:0-808 GCF_001635845.1 Oleiphilus sp. HI0132
TAATATCTTCACTGATAAGATCTGACTGGTGTGACATGTAAACTATCTCTTTATTTGCTGCCTCGCGCTGGGTCTTAGCGTGAGGCAATAATCTTGGTTGCTATGTATCAGCTTTGTACGTATATGCTGGCCTAGAAATAACCTTCGCGCTTCTTCTGCTCCATTGAGCCTGCCTGGTCGTGATCAATGACGCGGCCTTGTCTTTCAGAGGAGGTGGTTAGTAGCATTTCCTGAATTATTTCGGGCAAGGTTGTCGCTTCAGACTCAACTGCACCCGTTAGCGGGTAGCAACCAAGCGTACGGAAGCGTACCGACTTCATCTCTACCTTTTCACCTTCTTCAATCGGCATACGTTCATCATCAACCATGATCATGACGCCGTCACGTTCAACAACAGGTCGCTTCGCTGAGAAATAAAGTGGAACGATATCGATGTTTTCCAGGTGGATGTACTGCCAGATATCAAGTTCTGTCCAGTTAGATAAAGGGAATACACGAATGCTTTCACCTTTATTAATCTTACCGTTATAAGTATTCCATAATTCAGGGCGCTGATTCTTTGGGTCCCAGCGGTGGTTTTCATCACGGAAAGAGTAAACACGTTCTTTAGCGCGAGACTTTTCTTCGTCACGTCGTGCGCCACCGAAGGCTGCGTCAAACTGATATTTGTCCAGTGCTTGTTTAAGACCTTGGGTTTTCATTACGTCGGTGTGCTTGGCACTACCGTGAGTAAAAGGTCCGATGCCTTGATCAACGCCTTCCTGGTTGATATGCACGATCAGATCGAAGCCATACTTTTTAACGGTCT
>NZ_LWGJ01001717.1:0-832 GCF_001635845.1 Oleiphilus sp. HI0132
CACTACTTCCTTACAGCATCAAGCGAATCGTCAAGCATCAAAGGGTGAAGAATAGTTAGTCCCAAACTTTGTCATCTGGTATGATCCGCCGATCATCATTTGAAGCAATGAGAACTAACAAATGTCAGATCTGTTAATTGAAGCGCCTCAATTACTCGCACTATTAAATAATGAAGACTCCTCTGAAAAGCTGATCATCGTCGACCTTGGAAAAGAAGATCGCTACCTAAGCGCTCATATCCCCGGTGCAGTACTGGTAAGCCCTAATTTAACCCAGGCGGGTCCGCCGGTGCCCGGCCTTGCTCCGAGTAAAGAAAATTTAAACGATTTAATGCAAAGCATTGGTCTGACTCCCGATAGTCAGGTTATTGTATACGATGATGAAGGTGGCGGCTGGGCAGGACGTTTTATCTGGCTACTCGATGAAATTGGCCATAACAACTACCGCTATTTGAATGGCGGCTTGCACGCATGGGCTGCTGAAAATTTCGACATGGAAAGCGGCCCTGTGGCTAATGAAAAGTCAGATATTCAAGTGTCTTTTAGCGGTAAACATAGCCTCACTCTCGCGCAGCTAAAAGAGCTTGTAAACACTCAAGATTTGCAAATCTGGGACGCTCGTTCTCCGATGGAGCATAGTGGCGAAACTGCTTACGCAGCCAGAGGCGGCAAGATTCCCGGCGCACTAAACTACGAGTGGACTCGCGCGATGGATCAACAAAATAGCCTAAAACTAAAACCCTTTGACACCTTGTTGAGTGAGTTAGCGACTGTTGGAATAAGCCCAGAAAAGCCAACCGTCACACACTGCCAAACCCACCATCGCTCAGGC
>NZ_LWGJ01001718.1:0-1621 GCF_001635845.1 Oleiphilus sp. HI0132
TTTATGATTGGCAATGAGCACTTCGAAGCCTTGCTACAAGGCGCACACGAAATGGATGAGCATTTTATCTCAGCTCCCTTTGAGCAGAATATGCCAAGCCTGATGGCAATGCTAGGCATTTGGTACCACAGTTTCTTTGGCGCCGACTCACATGCCGTAATGCCTTATGATCAGTATCTGAGCTTTCTTCCTGATCACCTCCAGCAATTAGATATGGAGAGTAACGGCAAACACGTATCTACAAAAGGTAAAGCTCTTACTTACCATACAGGCCCTATAATATGGGGGGGTACTGGAACTAACGGCCAACATGCTTTCCACCAGTTATTGCATCAGGGCACTAAACTAATCCCATGTGACTTCATTGCTACGCTTGATACGCATCACCCATCAGGCTCTCATCATAAGATGTTATTGGCTAACTGCCTGAGCCAAACTCAAGCCTTGATGCAGGGGCGTAGTGAAAGGCAGGCTTTTCAAGAATTATTAAATAGGGGTTACGACGAACCCAAAGCCAAACTCATAGCCAAGCATATGGAGCACAAAGGTAATCAACCCAGTAATACCTTTCTTATTGAGAAAACGCTGCCAAAGAGCGTCGGTGCCCTAATTGCCGCCTACGAACATAAAGTTTTCGTTCAGGGTGTAATATGGGAGCTTAATTCTTTTGATCAGTGGGGAGTAGAGTTAGGTAAAAAGCTAGGTAACGAAGTACTCAAACAACTGGAAGACGCTGATTCCAACATTGCTGCAGATTCTTCTACTGCCGGTTTAATCGCTGAATACCACCGATTTCATGAAAACAAATAAGCTTAAGGCTTGAGAATAGCAGCAACTGAACTTGGATCAATTCGCCATACCTTTTGCTTCGCTTCGATTTCTACTTGCTTAAGCTGCCATAAGACTTGGTAGCTTAAGCCAGTTTTGCTATCGATATCATCCGGTGCTAACTCAGCCATCGGCCATAGAACAAAGCCATTGTAGTATAGCTCCGGCCTCGGGAGCTCAACTCCATCATGAAAACCTGTCAGTTGCCCGTAACTGACCACATCAATATCTAGCGTTCTTGGTGCAAAGTGTTTATCTCCGCGCAGGCGGCCGTGGCTATCTTCAATTGTTTTTAATGCCTTTATAACCTTGGGCAAGCTTAGCTCTGTTTCGATTGATACCGCCATGTTATAGAAACACGCACCGTCAAAACCAACCGGCTCACTTTCATAAATTGAAGACAAAGATAAGTCACCAAAGGTCCGTTTCAGGCTGCTCAGGCCCGAGCGAAAGTTCTGATCACGTTCAACATTTGAGCCCAGATTCAAGAATACCTTAGGCATGGCTATGCTGCTCTCGTGTTCGCTTCACTCTAACGCCAACTGATCTTGTGTTTGGAACTGCGCCAGGCTTACTTATTTTTAGTTCTATCGCGCTAATTGCAAAGCTATTAAATAGCGATGCGGCTATTTTGTCTGCTAGATACTCCAATAACTGATGGTGTTTGGCTAAGGTAATGCGCTCAATCTCCTGGCAAACCGCCACATAATCAATAGCATCTTCTATGGCATCTGATTCTGCTGCGGCTGAAAAGTCACACACTAGAGCAAGGTCAAACAACAATGTTTGCTTG
>NZ_LWGJ01001719.1:0-437 GCF_001635845.1 Oleiphilus sp. HI0132
CCAAGAAGTTTAAGGGTAGGAATATTTGCATCATAAAGGCGTTAACCAATACGAAATCACCTAAAGTCATACGTCCGGTGCTGACTTCATGAGCTGCCAGTACCAGCATGGCGGTTAGCGATGAAGAAATGATCAGTGCTTGTCCGCCATTCAGTGCAAATAAAGTGAGACGGTTTTTGCGCTTTGCTTGCTCCCACTTTTCTAGTTCTTTATCGTAAAGGTCCGCTTCATATTGCTCGTTAGTAAAGTACTTAACGGTTTCATAGTTGAGTAGGCTATCAATTGCCCGGGTGTTACTTTTGCTGTCAGCCTGATTCGCTTCGCGAATAAACTGGGTGCGCCAGTCAGTGGTGGTCTTGGAGAACCAGACATAGGCGATGACTGATATCAGTACGATCAAGGCAAACTCGAAGCGATATTGTTGCCATAAAATACCC
>NZ_LWGJ01001720.1:0-1277 GCF_001635845.1 Oleiphilus sp. HI0132
CATCAACAACAGATACATTCTCGCCAACAAACAACGTTGATTGACTATGAAGGCCAGCTATCGCAAGTATCGCAAACAGAGAACAGTTTGATACCAATGCTCCTGGAAATGATTGACTGGATTGATACGCAAGTAAATAACGACCTAGCTTTCCACCAACATAAGAGACTGGCACGTATCGCGGCACTCAAAGAAAAAGCATTTAACCCGGAAATACCGATAAGCCACCTTTACCACTCAGTGCTTGAAGCCTTTCAGATTGAAAACGAGTTTGGCTACAGCATTGAGTCATATCAGCAGGAGATCATAATTGATAACAAAGAAGTGGAAGCACAGATACTTCGGGTTGGGCGTATCGGAATGTATTTCCTCAGTCTTGATCAGCAAAGCGCTGGCTATTGGAGCCAACAAAAGCAAAGCTGGCTTCTGGCGAGCCCCGCCCTTCTTGAAAATGTTGCGCAAGGTATTAAGGTAGCCAAGAAGCAGCTTCCACCTTCCCTTTTAACACTTACTGTTGAAGCGGACGGAAATTAATACTATGAAACACCTCCAAAGCGCATTCATTATTTTCTGCCTGCTGACAACTCCTTGTTTGGCTAACGCTAGCACCGAACCGAACGGTAATCCGCAAAACACATTAAATAAGCTGTACCAAAAGATACAACAAGAAAGAACTCAGCAGGCTCAATCAAACCAAGCCCGAGAACGATCTTTTCAGCAACAAAAGCAGCAACAAAAAGAAAAACTTGCGGCCCTTCAAAAGGAGCTTTCCAATAAAAGAAAGGAACTTAAAACCCTCAACCAGACTGTTAGAAAAACCGAACAAAGCATTGACGATGCAAAACATCAGTTAGCAGAACGAAGTCACGCGCTAAAAGACCTGTTCTCTGTGTGGAAGCAAGCTGTTAAAGATGGTCAGTCGAATATGGAGGCCTCCATTATTAGTCATGAGTCACCTGCAAAGCTTGAAACATTTCGCATGCTGGCAACTAAAACAGCACTCCCCGACTCAGATGACTTAAGAGCCCTTTTCGAGCTACTTCAATATGATATTCAGCAAAACCGCCAAAGCCACACCTACCAAGGTGAAGTAATTACAGTAGATGGCCAGCGAAAACAGACGGTTATCCAACGCATTGGTACGTTTACCACGACCAGCGAAGGTAATTTTCTTGTTCACAACCCGGCGAATAACACTCTAAATACGCTTCCAATACAACCAAATTCAAAATACCAAAGAGTCGTTGAGCAAGCCGAATACCAGGCTCTAAGTCCCA
>NZ_LWGJ01001721.1:0-481 GCF_001635845.1 Oleiphilus sp. HI0132
TATTCAGCGTGACTACAATGAATTGTCAACAATGCGGCCAAATCTTGGCACATAGGTTTTGATTTTATGGATTTAGCGACCCTCATAGGTCTGATTTTTGGCTTTGTCATCGTCATTGGCGCGATTTTAATTGAATCCAGCATTATGGATTTCGTTAACGTGCCGGGGCTCGTTATTGTTGTCGTGGGTACGATAGCCATAACCCTGGTTAAATATCGCCTGACGTCAGTGGCCACTTCTTTCAAACTTGCCTTTTCAACTGTTTTTCTTGAACGTACTGAAAACCCGGTTATGTTGATTGAGAAGGTTCGGGAACTTTCGGGTATTGTTCGAAAAGAAGGGATTCTTGGCTTAGAAAATGCTGAAATTGAAGATGAGTTTTTGGCAAAGGGGATAGCCTTGTGTATAGATGGCCACCCTTCCGAGTTTATCGAAGAGCTATTGATTCAAGAGCTAGAACAGTCTATTGAGCGATATGATA
>NZ_LWGJ01001722.1:0-880 GCF_001635845.1 Oleiphilus sp. HI0132
TTAGATGTATGGATGAGCCACGGTGATAAAGTTACTGCGATGCCTGAAGGTTTTGAGTTGATGGCCTCAACTGAATCTTGCCCTATTGCTGGTATGTACTGTGCAGAGAAGAATTTCTTTGGTATCCAGTTCCACCCTGAAGTAACGCATACCCTGCAGGGTGAGCGTATTTTAAGTCACTTTGTAAAAGATATTTGTGGTTGTGAATCACTTTGGACGCCAGCAAAGATTATTGAAGATCAGATTGAACGAGTTCGTGCCCAAGTGGGTGATAAGAAGGTCTTGCTAGGTCTATCTGGAGGTGTTGATTCTTCAGTGGTTGCGGCGCTATTGCATAAAGCCATTGGTGATCAGTTAACCTGTGTTTTTGTCGATAACGGCTTGTTACGTAAGAACGAAGGCGACATGGTGATGGAGATGTTCGCCGAAAACATGGGCGTCAAAGTCATTCGTGCTGATGCTGAAGACTTATTCTTGGGTAAGTTAGAAGGTGTTTCTGATCCCGAGAAAAAGCGAAAAATCATTGGTAATACCTTTATTGAAGTCTTCGATGAAGAAGCAACCAAGATTCAAGACGTTGACTTCTTGGCCCAGGGTACTATTTACCCGGATGTCATCGAATCTGCTGCAGCGAAAACGGGTAAGGCGCATGTTATTAAGTCTCACCACAACGTAGGTGGCTTACCAGACGATATGAAGATGGACTTAGTTGAACCTTTACGCGAGCTATTCAAAGACGAAGTTCGTAAGATGGGCTTAGAGCTAGGTCTGCCTTACGACATGGTGTATCGCCACCCCTTCCCAGGGCCTGGCCTAGGTGTTCGTATTTTGGGGGAAGTGAAGAAAGAATATGCAGAAGTTTTGCGCGAAGCCGACGCTA
>NZ_LWGJ01001723.1:0-1414 GCF_001635845.1 Oleiphilus sp. HI0132
GATCAGTCGCTAGCTACTTTCCAATACAGAAACTACTGAAGATTTCACCAAGAAGGTCATCGGGCCTGAACTTACCGGTAATTTCCCCTAGATTATCTTGGGCAATACGCAGCTCTTCGGCTAATAACTCGCCGGCATTGAGCTCTGTTAGCTGTCTTCGACCAAGATTTACAGCATCCAAAGCACGATTTAAGGCATCTAGGTGCCGTCTGCGTGCAGTAAATGTACCTTCATTATTAGCCTTATAACCAACGCACTCTTTAAGGTGATCTTGTAGTAAGCTTAAGCCTTGTTTTTGCTTAGCGGATAAAGAAATAAGTGGGAATTCACCAAGCGAAGCAGTCGATGGGGCTTCTGACGTTTTATCCACTTTGTTTCGAACAATTGTTATATGGTCCTGATTATCGAGCTTTTCCAAAAACTCTGGCCATAGCGTGTCTGGTAATGAGTCAGAGTTTGATTCAATAGATGAAGCATCAACAACTAAAAGAATTCGATCAGCTTGTTCAATTTCCTGCCAAGCTCTATCAATACCAATCTGTTCAACTTTATCAGTACTTTCTCGAAGCCCTGCCGTATCAATAATATGTAAAGGCATTCCATCAATATTGATCTGCTCTTTAAGCACATCACGTGTAGTTCCTTCAATATCAGTCACAATAGCTGAATCGCGTCCTGCTAAAGCATTCAGCAAACTAGACTTACCTGCATTTGGACGACCGGCAATTACCACCCTCATTCCTTCAGTTAGTAGTGCCCCTTGATTCGCATTATTGATTAAGTCATTCAAGGTATCAATCAGAGTATCAACTTGCTCCAGGACATGTGACTCAGAAAGAAAATCAACTTCTTCTTCAGGGAAATCAATTGCTGCTTCCACGTACATTCGGAGTTTAATCAAGCCGGATACAATGGCATCAACTTGCTGAGAAAAGTCCCCTTGTAGGGAACGCAAAGCAGAACGAGCAGCCTGCTCGGAAGTACTGTTTATCAAGTCAGAAATAGCTTCAGCCTGAACCAGATCCAGCTTGTCATTAAAAAAGGCGCGTTGAGAAAATTCTCCCGCTTCTGCTAAGCGAGCACCATTCGAAACGATGGCTTTTAACAAAAGATCCAGAATGACCGGGCCACCATGAGCTTGGAACTCAACGACGTCTTCACCGGTAAAGGAGTGGGGACCTTTAAAGTACAGGGCAATTCCCTGATCTAAACGTAAACCATCTGGATCATAGAAATCGCAATAATGTGCATATCGATTCTTAGGCTCAAAATGAACCATCAGTTTAGCGATATCTAAGGCTTTTGGGCCTGATACCCTGACAATTCCAACTCCGCCACGACCTGCCGCCGTAGCAAGAGCTGCAATAGTGTCTTGATAATATTCACTCATATCAAGAACAGGGTAGATTAAGCG
>NZ_LWGJ01001724.1:0-998 GCF_001635845.1 Oleiphilus sp. HI0132
CCAGATATCGAGCATTGGTGCCTTTATCTTCGGCCTATCTCACCTACTCTTTGTCTACATCATTATTCAAACTATACGTGGTGGCGAGAAAGCTCCAGCTCAGCCTTGGGAAGGTTCTCAGATCGGTACACCTGGCCTGGAGTGGACGCTCCCATCTCCTCCACCATTCCATAGCTTTGAAACACCTCCTACGGTCAAATAAAACCAGAATCTGGCCTTGGGTGCTTTAACAAAGAGCCCAAGGCTAGATACTTAACAACAAAAAGAGTTTTGATTATGAACCAACAAAGCGAACAAGCATTAAAGAAGTCAAATATTCGCACCGCGCTAATTCTTGGAGGCATTGCGATATCAAGCTTATGCATTGCCGCCTATGGCGTCAGCCAAACTTTAGCCGTGGGTGCATAACATGAGTGAAGTACCAGTAAAACAAAACAAGAAAACCGCACTAAAGCTCGCAATGTTAACAGTGCTTATGTTTGGCTTTGCCTTTGCGATGGTGCCGTTATACAAACTCGTATGCGATGTCGCCGGTATCAATAGCATCGATAGTAACAGTGGGCGCTCTGAGATTTCTGAACTAAGTAGCGAAGAACTTAGTCAGTCTTTAAGAACCGTAACGGTTCAATTCGACTCGACTATAAATGGCAATATGGCATGGGAATTCAAACCTGAAGCGAAAACCATGAAGGTGAAGCTTGGCGAACGAGTCAGTACCAGCTATTTCTTTAAGAACAACAGTTCGCAGCCAGTTGAAACCCAGTCAATACCTGGGGTTACACCATGGCAAGCAAACCAACATTTAAAGAAAATGGAATGTTTCTGCTTTGAGACTCAAACCCTTCAAGCAGGCGAATCAAAAGACATGGGTTTACAGTTTGTTCTCGACCCGAATCTACCTGAAGACATTCAAACGGTAACTTTATCTTATACCATTATGAACACAAACAGAGACGACTCACTGAAAACTAATAAAGACGCATTACCCTCTGTCAGCA
>NZ_LWGJ01001725.1:0-22018 GCF_001635845.1 Oleiphilus sp. HI0132
CTGGAAACCAAACCTTCGGTTTGCGTCAATAATAACTGTCGCTGAGGGATAGAGGTTGGGTCATCAGCGCCACCTTGGAAGGCTTGGAAGAAAGCAGTCATAGCAGGCGTCAAACCAGTTGTCGTGCTGGCAAGCAAGTTATCGATCGACTCTGCTTGAGTAAGCACTGCATCACGTTCATGATAAACGGTTGTATCGGCACGAACCTGCTCGCTAATAAAATCCTCTGCATTTCTACGAATCGTGGCAATATTCGCGCCCTGACCAGTGTAACCACTACCAGTAAGAATAGATTTATTATCTACAAACACGGCCTCCTGACGACTGTAGCCAGGTGTATTGGTATTAGAAACATTATTACCCGTGACCGATAAGGCTGTCTGATGAGCTTGTAGACCTGAAAGGCCAATACCGATTAGATCTGGCATATCAGCCTCCAATTCCTAATTTGCTTGCGGTAGAGCCAAGGTCCAGACTAGAAAGTTCATCAATATTCATATAACGATCAATAATACGATTAATCTTGTTGGCATAGTCTGGGTCGGTTGCATAGCCGGCATCTTGTAGCTCGTGTGCAAAGTCATACGGATCACCCGCTTTCTCGAGCGCTTGCTCATATCGGGCATTAGTACTCAAAAAACGCGCATAATCTGAAAAGCTTTCCTGGTAACCCGAATAAGACCTAAAGTCTGCGCGCTCCTTCACTGCGACACCATTTCGATATTCAGTCGTCGTTATATTTGTGCTGTCACCCGTCCATCCTGTTTGCGCCTTAATACCAAATAAATTATGGCTAGGACTACCATCAGAATTTAAGATCTCTCGTTTACCCCAACCAGTTTCCAGTGCTGACTGAGCCAACATTAGACGAGCATCAATACCTGTTTCTTGCTCTGCCTGTTTAGCATAGGGATAAAGAGAAGCGATAAATTGATCGGGAGAACTGAAGTCTAACTTACTTGATTCAGCAACTTTATCTGAGTCCAGGCTAGCAATCGTCTGATCAATTTGATTCATTGCCGTTTCAATCTTTGCAATTTTCTCTGCGCTAACAAATGGCTGGCGCGCATAGTCTTTCAGAGAAAAAGATTTGTCTTGAGAGGTTAATGGATAGGAACTTAAATCTGACTCTTCACCACCTACGCCTTTTGACATTTGTCGCTTGATCACTTCAGCCAGACCAATACCTTTACCAGTTGATAAGCTTACTGCCATCTGGCTATCAAACATCTGCTGATAAAAGTCTGATTGGTTGCTTTGCAATAGGTTTCCTTCAGAAAATACCTTATTAGCATCGCGCATACTTTTAATCATCATCGAGACGAATATCGATTCAAAGTGTTTGGCGGCAGCATCTAGGGCGCCGTCTCTATCTGTCTTGGATTGATGCTTAAGAGACTGCAGAGCATTGAGATTGTTATAGTCATTTAAGCCCTGGGTATGCTTATTAAAACGGGCAGCACTGTTCTGCAACTGATTCCCTATATTATCAGTCGCCATCATCATCGGATTATTTATCTGACTCATCAGTGCGCTATTCATCACTAACCTCTAAGGTTCCACATGGCTTTGCTTATATTTCTTTCTATATAACAATTAAATCTGCTTTTAAGGCACCAGCCTGCTTCAAGGCTTCGAGTACAGCCATGATATCTCCTGGCGCAGCACCAACTTGATTAACCGCTTGAACAATCTGGCTCAGCGTCGCTGCAGGGCCAAACTGAAACATTCGACTAGGTTCTTGTTCTGCATCAACATCGGAGCGTGGTACGACAACCGTCTGACCACCTCCAAGCGGATTTGGTTGACTGACTGCAGGGTCTTCAGTAATTGTTACCGAAAGACTTCCGTGGGTAACCGCAGCTGGAAGCACCTTAACGTTCTGACCGACAACGATGGTGCCGGTACGAGAGTTAATAATCACTCTCGCCGCTTCTTCCCCTGTTTCAACATTCATATTTTCGAGCATCGACAAAAAGCTAACTCGCTGAGATGCATCGCGAGGGGCTTTGACGGTAATCGAAGCTGCATCGCTGGCGTAAGCTGTATTAGGCCCTAGCAAGTCATTAATCTTCTTGGTTAAATTCATCGCCGTTGTGAAGTCCGGGCGATGTAAATCAAAGGTTAATGTGTCGCCACGATGAAAAGGAGATGCGATGGCTCGTTCAACCGTCGCGCCATTAGGAATCCGTCCCACACTCGGAACGTTAACCTGAATAGAGGAGCCATCGGCACCTTCAGCACCAAAACCACCGACGACAAGGCTGCCTTGAGCAAGCGCATAAACGCGCCCATCTGCGCCCTTTAACGGAGTCATCAATAAGCTACCACCTCTAAGGCTCTTGGAGTCTCCTAACGATGAGGCTGTGATATCAATCTTGTGCCCAGGTTTAGCGAAAGGCGGAAGCTCTGCATGAATTGAAACCGCTGCTACATTCTTTGACTTCGGATCCACACCTTCAGGAATGGTGATACCAAATTTATTCATCATGTTGCGGAAGGTCTGGCTAGTAAAAGGCGTGTTATCTCCTGTACCACTTAAACCGACAACCAAACCATAACCAACCAGCTGATTCGAACGAACCCCCTGTACATTGGCAATATCTTTTAAACGATCCGCGCTAACGTCAAAACTAACCAAAGCAAAACCCAGCAACAATAAACTGGAGCGGCAGAACGAGCTAACTAAAGAAGCGATACCCGCTGCGGTAGCTTTGTAAGAAGCCTTTACACTATAAGACATCACATGAACCACCATTCACTGTTGAAGAATCGGGACAACCAGCCTTGACGATTAACATCATCAAAATCTCCTGTTCCACCATAGGCAATACGAGCATCAGCAACCTTAGAAGACGGGATCGTATTATCTGTGCCAATATCTTGCGGCCTCACCAAACCGGTTAAACGAATATATTCATCTCCCTGGTTCAAGCGCAGCCACTTCTCTCCCTGAATTCGAAGAATGCCATTTGGCAAAACTTCTGAAACTGTGACTGAAATACTACCGCTCAAGCTATTGCTCTGATCACTAGATGCCTTACCATCAAACGCTCGCTCTAAGCTAGGATTAGTCAAAAGGCTCAAACCATGTTTTTGAATAACATTGCCTAGAATGGTTGCCTCATTAAAAGTCACTTCATCATCTTTGTCATAGCTGGTATCTGCTGACTTGGATGAACTGGTGTTTTCTTGCAAGGTAACCGTCAGAATATCACCAACGTTTAAGGCAACCTGATCACCATACATACTAAAGTTTCGGTTAACCTGATAGATCGACCCCGTCACCATTTCACCTGATTTCAGCGCACTCGAAGGTACAGGAGCGTAAGCCGGGTCATTGGGCAAAGGGTGCTCACGAGTCATGATGCTGCATGCACTAGTCAACACGACCAAGCTCAGGCCTAGCACTGCTTTGAATACTTGATTAATCTGCCTCATATAATCACCTTCCCCTCAAACAACTAAGCGCGTATTACAGGTTCTGCCCAATGTACTGGAGCATCTGGTCAGCCGTAGACACAACTTTTGAGTTCATTTCATAGGCGCGCTGGACAGTAATCATGCTGACCAGCTCTTGCACCGTATCTACGTTCGATTGCTCTAGCATGCCTTGCTTAACCTCACCAAAACCTGCCAAGCCCGGCGTGCCCCCTTGAGGGTTACCACTGGCTTCAGTTTCAGCAAACAGGTTATTCCCTAGCGCTTTCAAACCTTGGGGATTAATAAAGTCGACCGTATTAATCTGGCCAACTTGCTGTGCAGTGGTTTCACCAGAAATACTGACCGATACAATGCCATCTTCGCCGATCGTCACTGAAGAAGCATTCTGTGGAATAGTGATGGCGGGTTCTAATAGGTTGCCACCAGCAGTGACGACTTGGCCATCTGAGTTAACCTGGAACTGCCCATCTCGGGTATAACTGGTCGAGCCATCTGGCAATATAACTTGGAAAAAGCCTCTACCATTAACGGCTAAATCGAGAGCCTGGTCAGTCACTTCTAAGGAGCCTTGGGTAAATTGCTTAGTCGTCCCTTCGATCCTGACACCCGTACCGAGCTGGAGACCAGATGGTAATTGAGAGTTTTGTGAGTTCAAGCCACCTGGCTCTCTTTTCACCTGATACAACAGGTCCTGAAAAACCGCTTCATCACGCTTAAAGCCAACCGTACTAGCATTCGCCAAGTTGTTGGAAATCGTGGTCAAGGACATATCTTGTGCACTTAGACCGGTTTTACTGACATAAAGAGCTGGATGCATGATGCTTCTCCCAAATTGAAATTCTACTGCGAATCAATCAGACCTGAAGCGTTTAAGGGCTATCTGTGATACCCCTTATTTAAAGCTAGTAAGCAAATACCGCTAACGAAGCAGTCAAAAAATCAGCACTCTATAAATCTGCAACTACGTGCCGCTTTTATGACGTTTTTCAGGTCTTACTAGGAGAACTGCAACAAACGTGCCGTTTGTTGAGAAATTTGATCAGCCTGGCTCATTAATTTAACTTGAAGCTCATACTGTCGCGATAGAGATAGGATATCTGTTAAAGACGATACCGCATTTACATTAGAACCTTCCAGAAACCCCGTTTCCAGTTTGATGTTCGGGTCAGCAACTGCCGGTGGCTCATCACCCTTCATATGCAATAGACCATCTTCTTTCTTTTCGATCATATCAGGGTCGGGATTAACTAGCTTAATTCGATCAACCGCCGCTAAGCCAACAGCTCCACCACCCAAAGGAAGAACCGAAACCGTACCGTCAGCACCAATCTCAACAGTTGCCGAAGGCGGCAAAACAATTGGACCACCATTACCCAAAACAGGCAAACCAATGCCAGCCCTTAGCTGCCCATTGACATCTACCTGCAGGTCGCCTGCCCGGGTATAGGCTTCCGAACCATCTGCGGCCTGAACCGCAATCCATCCATCACCCTTTACCGCAACATCCAAAGGGTTGCCGGTTTGATTCAGGGGACCCGCCTCAAAATTTGTTCCCGGCCTTTCGGTCAAGGCATAGGCTCTCGATGGATGATGCTCGCCAAACACCGGCATAGCACGCGCCTGAGCGAAATCTTCTTTAAACGCCGTCGTATTAATATTTGCCAAATTATTGGCATGAGCGCGCTGCGCCAGCATATTCTGCTTGGCACCACTCATTGCAATATATAACGCTTTATCCATTTACTTCACCATTAGGATCAAACAATACGCAGCGTCAAAGAAACGGACACTGCAAACGCCTTAGCCTAAGCTCTGCAATTATCTAGCCAACCCAAACAAGGAAGGCTATGAGCGAAATTCAGTACTAGATATTCAAGATAGTTTGCTGGATTGTATCGGCCGTCTCAATGGTCTTGGAGTTGGCCTGATAGTTACGCTGCGCAACAATCAGATTTACCAGCTCAGCAGATAAATCAACATTCGATTGCTCAACTGCAGAGGCCGTTAATAGACCCAAAGACGCCGTACCAGGCGCCCCGACAATCGGGTCACCCGAAGCAAAAGTCTGCACCCAAACACTATCGCCATCAGGTGATAAGCCTTCTACGTCATTGAAGTTAGCCAAAGCTACCTGCCCTAGAACCAAAGACTCACCGTTGGAGAAACGAGACAGAATGACACCCGACTCATCGACATCCAGACCGACTAATCGACCTGTGGTATAACCATTCTGACTTAAGTCATTTACAGCAAACGGGCTACCAAACTGAGTAAACGATGATACATCTACCTCAAAGTTTGAGCTAGTTGGCGGCTGAGGAATCGGCAAAACCCCGCCATCCACAACATTCAAAGGTCGTGCCGCCCCATTTTGATTGCCTTGACTATCTAAAGGGTCCCAATTAGAAATCAAAACATCATCTGACAATGTTTCATTTAAAGTACCGTCATCGCGGAATACCAAATTATAAGTCGCTCGCGATGCATCTGTTCCAATTAATGGATCTCCAACATCCTGGTTATCCACCTGCACATGCATTTGCCAGGTATTTTCTCCCGACAACGAAGACTGCTGCTTAACGAAATACATGGTCAAAACATGAGAGTTACCAAGACTGTCAAAAATAGTCGTTGACGTCGCGTGGTTATAGGTACCAGGATCCGTTGGTGAAAATTGGTTATTAACAAAAGGCGCACCGGTAAAGTTGGTAATGACGGGCGTTGAGGCACTTAAGTTGGTCGCAACGACCCCCTCGTCAAGTACAATGCTAACTCCACCACCTACAGTCGCATTCAAAACGGCAGGAACAGCATCAGGGTCAAGCACTACCGGCGTCGCCGCGGCATCACTCCCAAGAACCTCAAAACTATCGCCCGAGACACCCGCAAAACCGAATACCAAGTTAGCTCCTTGATCCTGAATAATCTGCAAATCACCAGTAGCACTATCTATGACGGCGGTAACCCCCACCAACGCAGACGAGTTAATACGAGTTCCCAAGTCGGCCAATTGCAATGCATCTGTTGCACCGGCTGGCTGGAAACTAATTCCGTTTAAGCTAATACTCATATTTCCTGAGGCATTATCATATCCAGCTAAGGTTATTGTAGAGCTGGTACTAGCAGTCGCATCCACACCTTCTAAAAGCGAAAACTGAGATGCAATTGCCCCGGCAGTTGATTCCGCAGTCGTTGTAATGGTCTGCGACGTGCCATCCGGAAAGGTCACTTCGATATCCTGACTCGCATAGCCATTCACAATTCCTGCTTGTGCTACACCAACATCCGTTGCACCGTTCGAGTTAATCGTTGTGCCACTCTGAGTCAAAGCTTCTTCTGAAGAATCCAGATTCAAAGCTGCTTCGACATTAGTTGATCTTGATGGAGGCAGATCATTCGCATCAACAACCAGATCACCCAGAACTCCCGATACCGTCCCACCTTCATCAGCCTGAAAGCCCTGGACACGCATACCCGTGTTATTGACCATGAAACCATCTTTATCCACACCTAGCTGACCAGCACGCGAATATTTGGCCTCACCCTGATCACTAAGCACGAAAAAGCCATTTCCGGTAATTGCTAAGTCCAGGTTATTGTCAGTAAGGCTTACGTTACCCTGACCAAACATCTGTCGAATATTTTGTACTGCGACACCGTCTCCCGTTGAGGTAGCCCCCCTGCCGAAAAAACTATTGGAATAAACATCACCAAACTCGGCACGCGAACGCTTAAAACCAACAGTACTCGCGTTCGCAATGTTATTACCCGTAACTTCCAAGTCCGTGGAGGATGCTCTCAACCCACCTAATGCAACGTTAAACGGCATACTACACCTCTCTTCTGATTCTTTTTGTCGTAATGATTACAATTATTTCGCACGCCAGACACATACTCATGCCTAGTTAATCTCTCTAACATCTTCTAAAGGAATAGCGCCCATACCGGCTAAGTTAAGCGAAATGGCACCACCAGTCCCGATCGATACGCTACTCACATTGGCGGAAAGCAAGGTCGTAATTTGACTTACATCTCCTCCTTGATTCGATTCAGCAGCGATCGTGTAATTGTCATAGGGCATCTGCTCCCCCTTGCTATTTGTTCCATCCCACGAGAATGGTACAGAACCGGCAAGTTGTTGCCCCATATCCACCTGATTAACCAACTCACCAGAACCGTTAAAGATACTTACCTTTAATGAACCTGTACTGGCTTCAAGATCAACCAATCCACTAATTGTTCCGTCTGCCGCCATGGGAGCTTCAGTACCTGGCACCAAAACCGTTCGCCCAACCATTGCAGAAGCCTGCAAAGCCTGACTAGACTGATACTGGGTTGCAAAACTTTCTACTTGCGAACTTAGTTTCTGCATTTCTTCAAGAGAGCTAAACTCTGCTAACTGAGAAATGAACTCACCATTATCTTGAGGGTCCAGCGGGCTTTGATTCTCCATCTGGGCAATCATCAACTCCATAAACTCATTCTGACCTAGATCAGACGAACCTTGTGTTTTGGTCGTCGGTTCATAGCGGTAGTCTGATAAAGCATCAGCAGAAGACACCGTTGTATTTATATCTGTCATAAGATTTAGCCCCTTACTGACCTAGCGTTAACAAACGCTGCATCATTGTTTTTGCCGCATCCATTACATCAATATTGGTTTGAAAGCTTCGAGAAGCAGAAAGCATGTCAGCCATCTCTTCAACGACATTTACATTCGGGTACATCACATATCCCTGCTCATCAGCCAACGGGTGGTCAGGCTGGTAACGCATATCCAAAGGTGCATCACTTTCAACAATCCCTTTTACTTCAACACCTACCGACTCAGGCGTCTGCTGTAAGAAATCCCCACCAACTGCCTGGCGCATGGCATCTTCTTGGACAGCCGAAAAGATGGGCTTTCGGGCGCGATATACTTCATCAATACTACTTGCCGCACTGTCTGCATTAGCAATATTACTAGCAGTGGTATTCAAGCGAATAGATTGAGCAGCCATGCCGGATCCGGCAATATCAAAAATCTGACTAAGAGACATATTTATTCACCCCGAATCGCATTGGTTAGTGACTTGAACTTGCCATTCAAAAACTGGAAGCTGGATTGGTATTGCAAGGTATTCTTCATAAACTCTGCCATTTCTTCTTGGGTATCAACGGTATTACCGTCAACAGATGGCTGGCTGGGCGTTCGATAAAGCAACTCATTGCTTCCGCTCGAGTTAGCATGAGGCAAGTGCTGTCCGTTCGTGGTCGCCATCTCGAGAGACTTTGCGCCTCCCTGGCTAGCCATTTCATTACCCAGGACCGCTTTGAAGTCTATATCTCTTGCCTTAAATCCGGGTGTATCTGCATTAGCCAAGTTATTAGCCAACACCTCAGCACGGTTAACACGTAACTCCAGCGCTTGTTCGTGAATTCCTAATGCATTGCTGAATGAAATCGACATCGATACTCCCACTTGCTTCATCATAAAGTTTCTACGATTAGATAAAGCAATTGCGATGCCAACCAATAAATATTTTTTTAATACTTAAAAATCAAATACTTATGGTTTTATGGAGTTTTTTAGATCGGCAATTCCTATCCTTTTAGATTTGCCGTTTTTTGAGGGAACAAGCGAAGATATCACCTGGGTTGACCCAATTTATAGTCAGAGGAAAATCGCCGAGCACTACCATGGGACAAAGTAATCCTTACTAGCAACAGGCGCTAACTTTTTGGCTTCGGCAAGCGGTGTACCAATATATAAGAAGCCCACGATAGACTCCTCGAGCGATAAACCCAGGCCTTGCTTCACGTCGCCATTCAATGCCATTTCTCCGGTACGCCAAATACCACCAAAGCCCTGCGCCTGAAGCGCTAACAACATATAACCCACCGCAACGCCGCAGGACACAACCTGCTCTTCGAAAGGTACTTTAGGGTGTTCGATGTTTTTGGACACAGCAACGATGATCTTGGGCGCTCGAAGCGGCATTGAGCGGTATTTATTTTCTTGCGCTTCACTAAGCTTTCCCTCATTCGCTTCAGCAGCCTGACAAAACAAATCACCCAGACGATGTAACGAGTCCCCTTCGATCACAAGAAATCGCCATGGCTTTAAGCATTTATGGTCAGGCGTCCTAAGCGCTGCTTGAAAAACAGTTTCCATTTGATCAGGGCTTGGGGCTGGAGCACTCAAGCGAGGATGAGAAACCCTGGACTTCAATATTTCCAACACCGCATGAGAGCCCGCCTCATCAATTGTTTTATGCTCATTCATACCCGCGTATCTCCTGCTTTAATATAAGCTACCTAACCTGCACTATTCTTTTCAGGTGAACATAATGATATAACCACATTTAGATCACGAAACCTTAGTGCAAGCGCTATTTCCCAAGAACGAAATTAAAACAGTGTAAGCAAAATTTGTCTATATATAAGGGAACTGATAACCTTTGCTGCTTATCAGAGATGTATGAAAAAATGATCCCATTGAAAATATCTAATAAAAAATCGTCAACACAGAATAAGGCGACACAACACTCCACCGACAAAATAGATACGCCACCGTCAGTCATGCCCGCATACAACGGCAGGGTTTTGGCTTATTTGACGTCTAGTATCACGATGGCGGTCGGTGTTCTTGAAGGACATTTCCACGACTACTTGATCTGGTTTATTCCTGCGGCCATGTTATGGCCACACCTTCTTTACTTTGTTATTAGACATTTAAAGCTAGAGCAAAGCGCTGCAGCACGTGAGAACACACTACTAATAGATGGCGCTTTGGTCGGTGTCATTATTGTACTAATTGACTTCAGCCCGACGGCAACCATATTCAATATTCTCATGGCGAGTTTTAGCTTCATCGTCGTTGGAGGTATGTCGACCTGGCTCAAAGGCAACCTAATCTTACTTACCTCCACCATTATTTCCTCCATGATATTCGGCCTTGACTTCGCGCCTCACGCACCAATGATTGTCGATCTAGTGGCCGGTATTAGCGCTACAGTCTATGTCTCGGTTACTGCTTACTATACCCACCAACAAGCCGAAGCCTTACATAAGGCCAAGCACCAGATTCAGACACAAAGAGAGCAGTCTATATCGCTTTCTCACAAGCTTGCTAAATACCTATCTCCACAAGTCTGGCAGTCAATTTTTACCGGCGAACGTGACGTGCGCCTGGAAACACAGCGCAAGCGTCTATCTATCTTCTTCTCTGACATCAAAGGTTTTACAGAGCTGTCGGAAGAAATGGAACCCGAAGGTTTGACCGAGCTGCTGAACAACTACTTCAACGAAATGTCGCAAATCGCCTTAAAATACGGCGGCACAATCGATAAGTTTATTGGCGACAGTATTATGATTTTCTTTGGTGACCCAACCAGTCGTGGCGCTAAAGAAGATACGATGGCTTGTGTTTCCATGGCAATTGAGATGCGTAAGCACATGAAGATACTGCGTCAAAAGTGGAAGAGCCAAGGAATCAAGACGCCACTACAAATTCGAATTGGGATCAGTACGGGCTTCAGCACTGTAGGAAATTTTGGCGCTGAAAACCGCATGGACTACACCATTATCGGCAAGGAAGTTAACTTGGCTTCTCGCTTGGAAGCACTATCAGAGCCAGGCGAAATCCTGGTTTCTTACGAAACTTTCTCTCTGATAAAAGATAAGGTTATGTGTCGTGATAAGGGAGAGATTACCGTTAAAGGCTTCGCTAGACCCGTTCCGATTTATCAAATCGTTGACCTTAGACGCGATATCGGTGCCGGTCAGAGCTTCATAGAGCATGAAGCTGAAGGGTTTGCGATGTATCTGGATACCGGAAAAATAGACGACACTAATAAAGACGCTATCGTCCATGCCCTTGAAAAAGCAACTGAGAAACTAAAAGACAGCTAACACAATAACGCTCGTTACTGCCTTGGAGTTCTCAGGCTCTCCGTTTTCGCCTTAAGATCTGCTGTTGCGCGGTAGGGGTTGATATCCAAGCCACCTCGGCGAGTGTAGCGCGCATAAACACTTAAAGAATCACAATGGCAATATTGCAGTAAATCAATAAAGATTCGCTCGACACAATGCTCATGAAAGTCCTGACACTGCCTAAAAGATACAATATATTTTAGTAAGCTCTCGCGATCTATCTGCTGCCCCGCGTAATGAATAAATACAGTCCCCCAGTCTGGTTGCCCCGTCACAGGACAATTCGAGCGAAGCAAGTCAGAGTAGAGCGTCTCGTTCACCTCAACCCCACCTGGCACCGTTTTGAGTAGCTCAGGGTTCGGCTGATATTCAAAGTCTTCCGCATCTATTTCATCAATACACTCTGCGCTAGCATATAAAGACTCTTCTGCTGAACTTCCCTGGCATAAATTCTCTGCCACATGATGTCTTGTATCTTTTAATGCAAGAACCTCTACAGAAACGATTCCACCGGCCGCAGCACTTAAGTCTTTACTTAACAATCGCTCTACAGCCGAAGCATCTTTGAAAGAAAGGTGGTTGAAAGAGTTCAAATAAAGCTTAAAAGACTTCGATTCAATCATGTATGGCGAATCACATGGAATGCTAAAGTACGCGATCGCTGCCTGAGGCTTACCTTTTGAGTTAAGCCAGGACAGCTCGTAACAGGTCCAGCGGTCTTCACCATGAAAAGGAATATCAGCACTCAGGTTCAGACTTTCACGATTTTGTTTTCGGTCTAAGGGAAAAAGTATCTCGGGTGAATAGCTTTGATCGTATTCAGTCCCTTTACCTAATTGGCTTTGATGAGCATCCGTCACTTTTTACTCCTAAGTTCTGAAAGTGAAAAAACTACGCTATGTACTGATTCTTATATATTAGCTTAGAGGCAAAATCATATTACGCTCTTATGCCTTTTCCGCGATTCAATAAGTAAAGCGCATAAGAAAAGCCTATTACGATAAATCCGCAAATCATCAAATATGAAATACCAATATCGACATCACTTACACCAAGAATACCATAGCGAAAAGCGTTAACCATATACAGTATAGGGTTAATTTGGGAGACCCCCTGCCAGAACTCAGGCAACAAACTGATACTATAAAAAACACCCCCCAAGTAAGTAAGTGGCGTCAATATAAACGTTGGCACTATCGATATGTCATCGAATTTTGTCGCATAAATCGCATTGATAAAACCGCCTATCGAGAACAGGATAGCCGTCAGAATAACAATGCTGGCCGTTACGGCGATATTTTCAACACGTAAATCGGTAAAACCCAGCGACAGTAGTGTCACGATCAGACCAACAGATATACCGCGACCAACACCGCCCATCACATAACCGGACAAGACTACCCAGTTAGGTACAGGTGAGACCAGAATTTCTTCAATGCTATGTTGAAACTTCATGCTAAAAAAAGAGGACACTACGTTAGCATAGGAGTTAGTAATCACTGACATCATGATTAAGCCGGGAACAATAAAGTCCATGTAGTCAAAACCGTCCATGTCACCAATTCTCGGGCCAATCAAGTTGCCAAAGATGACGAAGTACAAAGCCATCATTATCGCCGGTGGCAACAATGTTTGTACCCATATACGAGTAAAGCGACGAATCTCTTTGGTCACAATAGTCAAGAAAGCGACCCATACCTGATGCGCATTCATCTTACACTTCCTCCTGCGTTTTGGCGTTCTCAACCAAATCCAAAAACAACTCTTCTAAGCGGTTTGCCTTGTTACGCATACTCCTGACCTGAATACTCAAACTGTCCAACTTGGAAAAAAGATCATTTATATTTTGCTCACTGCGCACATCAACTTCTAGCAGGCCCTCTTCGTTAAGTCTTGCCTCAAAGCCCTCTAGCAAAGGAACAGTGCTCATGGGTTTATCAAGTTCTAGCACAAAGGTTTCCAGATGCAATTGCTGTAATAAAGATTGCTTACTGGTATTTGTCAGAATTTTCCCTTGATCAATAATCGCAATGTTGCGGCATAGCGCTTCCGCCTCTTCCAGGTAGTGCGTCGTTAAGATAATTGTCGTACCCTGCTCATTGATTTCCTTTAGAAACTCCCACATTGAGCGTCGCAATTCGATATCTACACCCGCTGTGGGCTCATCAAGAATGAGCAATTTAGGCTTATGCACTAAAGCTCTGGCGATCATTAACCTTCTCTTCATACCCCCGGAGAGCATACGGGATGGTTCATTCCGTTTATCCCACAAGCCCAGTTTCTTCAGATAATGATCACAACTTTCCTCAGCTTCTGAAACGGGAATACCATAATAACCAGCCTGAGTAATAACGATATCACGGACCTTCTCGAACTGGTTGAAGTTAAACTCCTGAGGCACCACACCTAAACAGGTCTTTGCCTTAACCAACTGTTTATCGATGTCGTGGCCAAATATTTTGACCTCTCCAGAACTTTTATTAACCAAGGAAGAAACAATACCAAGTGTCGTTGATTTCCCCGCACCGTTAGGCCCCAATAAAGCGAAGAAGTCACCCTGCTCGACACTGACACTGACATTCTGCAAAGCGACATGACCATTACCATAAGTTTTGTTTAAGCCGCGAATCTCTAGAGCGTTTTGCATGATTTGTTTAGTGCCTGCTTGTAAGTAGAGAGGTAAAGTGGAGTGCTCTATCTTGGGGTTAGGCAAAGGAATTTCAAGTCACCAAGGAATGAATATCCGCTTATCTCGAAGAAAGGGTTCTGCATCCTATCGGTAATTTCGCAGGAAGACCTCTTCTCCCATATATTGAATCTGCTGATCAATCATTTTCTCAAAAGGCTTCAACAAAGTTTCGCTATCAATATTTTCATCCAATAGGGGCAGCACTTTTGCGACCGCTTCAATTGTTGATAATGAAAACTCATGTGTCGATTTGCGGATACGATAGCGACTTTTCCCGGCATTTAACAGGGCGAGTGTCGGCAAACTTTGCAGCCAAGTATTCACCAAAACCAGCTCCCGGGTATTCCTCCAGGTGCCATCGAGGATAACTAGCGAATCATATTGTTGTAGCGACTTTAAAAGCGGTGAAGCTAGATCGCTCAGATCTAATACAAGATGTTCTTCGTCATCAGATAGCGACTCAGGATACAACAGCAAAGGGCTGCAAGCGCCATGCTTTGCTAGCAAAGAGAAGCATTTTTCTCGGTCAAATCTTAGGCCGTTCAGCACCTCTACGCCAGATAACCCCTGCTGGATTAATGGCACAGTCGAAAGCGGCTTCTTTTGTTCGTCATCGTGCTGAAAAATAATCAGAGTTCTTGTGTTGCTCTGTTTGCTTATCGATGCACACAAGCAAACTTTTTCAGGCCTATTGCACCGTTGACAATACACTCTCGCCATCGCTTATCTTCTTTCAGCCAATAAAAAAGGCAGTGTGAATCATCAAACTGCCTTTTATCAAGTTTTATTAGGCTTGCTCGCCCAGAAGAGAATAACAAATTAGCCAGACGCGAATGAGGATGCCAAGTGTCGCCAACTCCATTTAGAGGTTGCACCGGATAACAGGTACCGCTGCTCATCTATGTCGTAAGCTCCCTTAGGTAAACTGTCTTTAATGCTTAAAACATTTCTATCGCGGTTTACCTCTTTTAGGTCTACCACTTTACCGCACTTCATTGCTCGCTTCTGAGCATCGAGTACAACCATTACTTTCGGTTGTAAGCGGCGATCTTCATTATGCCCGGTTACAATACCCACTTCCTCAGAACTTAGCTCAACCAAGGTACCTGTAGGGTATACGCCTACCGCTTCAATGAAGCGCTCAACAAGATCTTTCTGAAAAGCGATATTACGCAGCTCGTATAAACGGGCAACAGCATCATAAGGAGACATACCCAGTTCGTCATCACGCGGTGTAATCAACTCCTGATAATAATCAACCAAACCGGCAATCTTAGCTAACAAAGGAATGCGCTCACCCGTCACACCTTTCGGGTAACCGGTACCATTGTGTCTTTCTTGGTGAAATTCAACAATTGATGCAACGCCAGAAGGTAAACCTTCTATCTCAGTTAGTAACTCGACACTCTTTTCAACATATTGCTGATAGGCTGATAGTTGGCTACTCTCAAGGTCCGGATAGGCATCAAGTACTTTTTGCGCAACTCTAGCCTTACCAATATGCGACAATAAAACACCCAAAGCTAAGGTTTCCAGCATCTCCTTCTTCAAGCCCATATGACGCCCCAAAACTAAAGCCCATATAGAGGATTTCACCGAATGCTGATAACTATAAGCATCTATTTCATTCATTTTAGACAGCCAAACCAGGGCATCGGGATTACGAATAACGCTTTCGACCATACCTTTAGCAACTGACTCGGTTTCTTTAATGCTTACATCACCACCTTGCTCGACAGTGAGAAACACCTGGTCAATCGCATCGTATACATGACGATGAAGCTTTTCTACGCGGGCAACTTCTTTGTTAATGGAGACGCTTGCTTCATAGTGATGAGGAGCTTTGACAACAATGGGAGGGAGTTCTATTTCGGGGTTATTCTCGGAACTTCCAGAGATACCCTTTTTACCTTTTTCAGAACTAGGCACAGCGTGATTCGCATGAACCGTTTTGACCTTTTCTCGCTTCACGTCAACATAAACAAATTTACAGTATTCGCTCAAAGCCTTTACATCGTCATCCATACGAATATAAAAGCCCTGAAGAGGAAAAGGCGTTTCATGCCACGGACAATCCAAGTCCGCGACGAACATGCCTTCCTTCAGCGCATTTACTTCGAGTTTTAAACGATTTGTCGACATGACAATACCTACTAAGCTGGTCTTTTAGTTATCTTCCTTACATTTTTGACAATATCTTCAGGCAACACCACTACGTAGCGTTGGCTTATGTAAGCTCAGGTAACAATACCCGGTTGTTTCTTATCAATGCCAAACCGGTCACACTAGCATCTATTCAAAAATAGCTTTTACACTCTAAATATAGATCAAGATCTAATCAATTAGCAGTTAGATTTGTAACCAAGTAAAGTCGTCCTTCCATCAAATATTAGGCATCCGGGTCACAGACAGAAGAGTGGTTGAATAATTCGGGAACTAATTGCTCAATATCGCCGCCCTTTACCTTCTTGGTAGAGACGATATAAGGCTGCTGAGAACTAAGCAGGTAATCTATATTTATTTTCTTACCGCCTCGTATTTTTTGTGTTCGTTTTGGGCGGCAAGACATGTGAATGAGGACTTCTCCCTCCAAATCCAGAATACTACTTGAGCCCTGTCTATCGGTAATCGTTGCACATAGGGAGTTATTCTCTATCTCTAAGCCACGTCGATTCACATCAACTTCTGAACGACCACAGAAAACAATTCCTTCACCTTGGCGATCACTACAGCGGCGGCCGGGGCCAAACGAGCTGTCAAACAAGTGAACTTTCCGCTCGCTACATTGCGCCTCAATCACTACCGGCATTGGGCGAAGCTCGTCACTTGTCCAACCTTCATAACGAACAGACTGCCAATAAACTCTAAATTGTCTAAGTTCGCCAGCAGAGTTTTCCGCCATAAACCAACCATAATGCGTTTGATAATCTGTGGTTGCACAAGCCGTTAAGAAAGCAAACAGTCCGACTAGTAGCAAGCGGGAGAAACTCTTCATTAGCGCTCTTTTACTCCAAAGCTCAATATTTAAATGGCATTTTATCGCTTAGTTGACTTGATAGCCATCAAGTTAAATGCTTTAAATTCTTGACTAACAATTCTTTTTATTTAAGAATGATTCGCATTACTTTATGGAAACTATATTAGGAATATTTATTTATGGCTCTGTCTCGCTTTATTTGCGTCACCCTTCTAACTCTCTCTTCCTTATTCACGACAACTGTTTCAGCAAGCAGTGAAGAGGTTAACGTATACTCTTACCGCCAGCCCTTTCTGGTTCAACCTATGTTCGATAAGTTTACCGAACAAAGCGGTATTAAGGTTAATGTAGTTTTTGCTAAGAAAGGTTTAGCTGAACGCCTGACTCGTGAAGGACGCAACTCCCCTGCCGATTTAGTTTTCACTGTCGATATTGGCCGTTTAATGGAAGTGACCAACAAAGACTTGGTTCAAGCTGTTGAATCAGAAACGCTACAAAAGAATGTCCCGGTACAATATCGCGACCCAGAAAACCGTTGGTTTGGTTTAACGACACGTACTCGCTCTATCTATGCGTCAAAAGAGCGCGCTAACCTAGCTGACATTCAAAACTATGAAGACTTGAGCAAACCCGTCTGGAAAGGCCGTATCTGTACCCGAAGCGGCAAGCACCCTTACAACCTTGCGCTGATCGCATCAATGATCGCTCATCACGGCGAAGCAGAAGCAAAAACCTGGTTACAAGGTGTAAAAGACAACCTGGCGAGACGTCCTCAAGGAAATGATCGAGCACAAGTAAAAGCAATCAACGAGGGTATTTGTGACCTGTCACTTGGCAACAATTATTATTTCGGCAAAATGTTAAACGACAAAGCACAGGTTGCTTGGGCAAACTCTGTCCACCTAACCTTTCCTAACCAAGGCAACCGAGGCACCCACGTGAATATCAGTGGCGTAGCACTTACTAAACACGCACCAAACAAAGAAAGTGCAATCAAGCTAATGGAGTTCCTAACACAGGACTATGCGCAAAGCCTCTATGCAGAACAAAACTTCGAGTATCCGGTTAATACTAAGGTTGAACCATCGAGCCTGGTAAAGTCTTGGGGTTCCTTCAAGTCAGATACACTGCCACTCGCAGATATTGCTAATCTAAGAAAGCGTGCAGCACAGTTAGTTGATGAAGTTGCCTTCGATGAATAATGACTCTAGATAAGCTAAGGCCATGGCTTTTAGAAAAATAAACTAAAGCGGCACTATGCCGCTTTTCGTTTTTAATGTATCTTGCTCAGCTCGGCGTAACTCGAATACTTTGAAGGTTTATCACTCTTGAATTTCAGACTAAACGCTCAAGAGCGTCCCTGGTTCATTTCATCTTTCATTATCGCAACCCTTATCGGTCTCCCGATTGTTGCGGTGGCTTACCTCGCTCTTTTTCCAGAGGAAAACGCCTGGCCGCACCTGCTTAATACAGTTTTACCTAGTTATCTGAAAAACACGCTGATTCTTATGCTTGGCGTTGGCTCCCTAACTTTTCTGGTTGGAACTGGCTCAGCTTGGCTTATTTCCATGTACGACTTCCCCGGCAAAAAGTGGCTGAGTTGGGCCTTATTACTCCCCTTTGCCGTACCCGCTTACGTCATCGCTTATACCTACACTGATTTTCTGGAATACGCAGGCCCCGTGCAATCAGCGCTTCGAGAGCTATTTGGCTGGAAGACCAGCAGAGATTATTGGTTCCCCGAAATCAGAAGTATGGGGGGAGCTATTATCATGATGTCACTAGTACTCTACCCTTACGTCTACATGCTGGCACGCGCGGCCTTTCTTGAGCAGTCGATTTCCCTCTATCGCATTTCACGCAGTCTAGGCTCTACGCCCTTCCAGTTCTTTTATCGAGTATCCTTACCCATTGCACGGCCCGCTATTGCGGTTGGCCTGTCTTTAGTACTAATGGAGACACTTAACGACTTTGGAACGGTAGATTATTTCGCCGTCCAAACCTTAACAGCGGGTCTTTACGACACGTGGTTGAACATGGGCAACTTGGGTGGTGCAGCACAGATAGCCTTACTAATGATGGCTGTCGTGGTTATTCTTATTAGCTCTGAACGCTACTCTCGACGCAGACAAAAGCAATACCAGTCGCGCAACCAAGGCTCAACCATTCCAAGCCATAAGCTATATGGAATAAGGGCTTATCTGGCATTCGCAGTCGCCTTCTTACCGGTATTGTTAGGGTTTCTGTTTCCCTTCTCACTTCTAACGATTTATGCAGTCAAATACTTTGAAATATCCTGGCACAGCAATTTTATAGAGTACGCACTAAACAGTTTTGTTTTAGCCAGTATTGCCGCCTTTGCCACACTGGTTTTAGGCATCGTACTTACTTACAGCAAACGACTAAATTCCAATAAGCTCACTCAGCACCTGGTCAACTTCTCTAGCCTAGGCTACGCCATACCAGGCGCGGTGCTTGCGATCGGAATTATCATTCCCTTTGCTGCCTTCGATAATACCCTTGACGGTCTTATGAGAGAGCACTTTGATTTCTCAACAGGATTGATTTTGAGCGGTACGGCTTTCGCAATTGTATTTTCCTATTCTGTTCGCTTCTTAGCTGTCTCTTCAGGGTCCGTAGAGTCCAGCCTATCTAAAGTAACACCAAGCATGGACATGGCATCGCGCTCACTTGGCCATAATTATTTATCGACACTATTTAAAGTACACCTGCCCATTATCAAGCGGGGTGCTCTTACCGGCATGCTTGTCGTGTTTGTAGACTGTTTGAAAGAATTGCCTGCTACACTAATTTTACGGCCTTTTAATTTTGAAACACTGGCTACACAGGTTTACCAATTTGCTTCCGATGAGTTACTTGAGCAAAGCGCCTTGAGCGCACTAATCATCGTTGCAGTGGGTATTCTGCCAGTTATATTGTTAGACAAGAGTATTAGCCAAAAGTCCTAAGATACGAAGCAATTAGCAACCCAAACATTCATCGACTTAAGAGAAGTAAATAAGCAATATGAGCATCATCTGGATTTTAGTTGCCTTCATATTTGGCTTCATTGCGAAACAAATCACACTCCCACCCTTAGTTGGTTATCTAATTGCTGGCTTCTTGCTCCATGCAAGTGGCGTTACGCCAGAACCGACACTTGAGATGCTTGCAGACCTTGGCATTACGCTAATGCTGTTTACCATCGGGCTTAAAATTGATTTCAGACAGCTTATGAGGCCACAATTATGGTCCGGAACCTTTATTCATATGAGTGGGTGGATGATACTCCTACTTCCTTTGATAATTCTTTGCACAGCTACCCTCAGCCACAGCTTATTTGATCTCAGTTTGTCGCAAAGCGCCATTATCGCTTTTGCTTTTAGTTTCAGTAGCACTGTTTGCGTCATTAAGATTTTGGAAGACAATGCGGAATTAAAATCCAAACACGGTGACCTCGCTGTCGGCGTACTAATCTGGCAAGATATTGCGGCTGTTCTGTTTCTATTCTTTGCAACCGGCAAATCACCAAGCCTTTGGGCATTTAGCTTGCTTGGCCTTTGGTTCCTTCGCCCTTTATTAAAAAGAATGATGGCCTCCAGCGGTCACGGAGAGTTGATCCCACTCTACGGTTTTTTACTTGCACTTGGCGGCCCGGAGCTTTTTGAGCTTGTCGACATGAAGGGTGACTTGGGTGCACTAGTCATGGGCATGCTACTCGCAGGCTTACCTAAATCTAACGAACTCTATAAGTCGTTAATGAGCTTCAAAGACCTCTTCCTAATCTGCTTCTTTTTGTCTATCGGGTTCACCGCGTTACCAACTTTGGAAATGTGGCTCGTCGCCTTAGGCTTGACTATTTTACTCCCCATCAAGTTATTGCTTTTCTTCTTTGTGTTTAATGCGGTTGGCTTACGCTTGCGTACCAGCTTCTTGTCAGCACTCTTGCTAGCCAACTACAGCGAATTCGGGTTGATCGTTGCCAGCTTAAGTGTTGATCAAAACTGGCTAAGCCATGAATGGTTGGTCATCATCGCCCTATCGACAACTCATTCGATGGTATTTAGCTCAATTATTTACAAGTTTGCACATCGAATATACGCAAACAAAAAAGACGCCTTCTCGCGTTTTGAACGTCCTTGTGATACCTCCCAACAAACCTTTTTACCTATCAAAGACAAAGAAGTCTTAATTGTCGGCATGGGGCGTGTTGGAAAAGGCGCTTATCATGAAGCAGAAAGGGATCTCCCCGGGAAGATCTGCGGTGTTGAGCTTGACCCAAAACGGGCACAGGGGTTCAAGGAACAAGGCATTAATATTATATGCGGTGATGGTGATGACATTGAGTTCTGGGAACAGGCCCCATTAAGCGACATAAAACTAATTATGTTAGCCCTGCCTTCAGTCAACGAGATGAAGAACATTATCTATCAGTTGAAGCATACTTCTTATTCAGGAAAAATTTCCGTCATTGCACAATATGAAGACCAACAAAAAGAGCTAATGGGTTTAGGTGCCGATATTGCTTTCAACTACTATGCAGAGGTAGGAACTGGCTTCGCTGAGGAAAGCATCCACTTATTAAAAGGGCAATAAGCTCTTTTACACAACACAAACCAAAATTTTATCGAACACGTCTTTCTTTTTATTCAGGAAGACTTCACTGCGAATA
Source organism: Oleiphilus sp. HI0132 (assembly GCF_001635845.1). NCBI lineage: Bacteria > Pseudomonadati > Pseudomonadota > Gammaproteobacteria > Oceanospirillales > Oleiphilaceae > Oleiphilus > Oleiphilus sp. HI0132. The sequence goes on from NZ_LWGJ01001725.1 coordinate 21,697, forward strand.
AGACTCTCTATTAAATAATTCTCTCGTGTTGTGACGACACGCGCTAACTTAAAGACCAAAGAGTTCGACTTCGAACTATTCTATTATATAATGATCGCTATTCAACATATTGAGACATTAAAGGAACATTGATCTTATAATGAATAAGGAACAACTGAATCTACTCGAAACACTGGAGAACAAAGGCGATTACGAACAACTAATTACGAATATTAGATTGATTCTACAAAGCGACCGTAAAAACTATGCGCACCCTTATATTAAGCGCTGGTGCGGCATTCAATGGAGAAATATATTTCTAACCGAAGCACTTCAAGACAAT
>NZ_LWGJ01001726.1:0-2151 GCF_001635845.1 Oleiphilus sp. HI0132
ACTTCTTCAACCCTGTACACATGATGCCTCTTGTTGAGGTTATCCGTGGCGAGAAAACTAGCGAAGAAACAATCGCTACGACAGTTGCTTACGCTAAAGCAATGGGTAAGACGCCTGTTGTTGTTAACGACTGCCCAGGTTTCCTAGTTAACCGTATCTTGTTCCCATACTTCGGTGGCTTTGCTGCGCTAGTACGTGACGGTGCTGACTTCCAGCGCGTTGATAAGATCATGGAGAAATTCGGTTGGCCTATGGGTCCTGCTTACTTGCTAGACGTTGTAGGTATGGACACAGCTATTCACGCTGGTGAAGTCATGGCTGAAGGCTTCCCTGATCGCATGAAGAATGAGTTCCGTACTGCGATGGAAGTTATGTTTGAAGATGGCCGCTACGGTCAGAAGAACGACAAAGGCTTCTACACTTACGAGCTAGACCGTAAAGGTAAGCAGAAGAAAGTGAAGGACGAAGGCGTTTACGACATGATCAAGCCTGTTGTTCTTAACAACAATGAATTTACAGATGAAGAAATCATCGAGCGTATGATGGTTCCTCTATGTATCGAGACTGTACGTTGTCTTGAAGATGGTATCGTAGAGACTGCAGCAGAAGCTGATATGGGTCTTATCTTCGGTATCGGCTTCCCTCCATTCCGTGGTGGTGCGCTTCGTTACATCGATTCTATCGGCATCGAAGAATTTAATAAGATCGCTGACAAGTATGCTGATCTAGGTGCTCTTTACACTCCAACAGAGGGTATGAGAGAAATGGCTAAAACTGGCAAGAAGTTTTTCGGCTAATCGCTGAAACAGAATCGAACGGAGAATATCTATGAGTCTTAATCCAAAAGATGTCGTCGTCATCGATGCAGTACGTACCCCAATGGGTCGTGCTAAAAATGGCTGTTTCCGCAATGTACGTGCTGAGACACTTTCAGCTACGCTGATTGATGCTATTTTTGATCGTAACGAAAAATTGAACCCTAATGACGTTGAAGACGTAATCTGGGGTTGTGTTAACCAAACAATGGAGCAGGGCTTTAACGTTGCTCGTCAAATTTCATTGTTAACTAAAGTTCCTCACGCTGCTGGCGCTCAAACGGTTAACCGTTTGTGTGGTTCTGCGATGAGTGCAATTCACACAGCTGCACAAGCAATCCAAACCGGTAACGGTGACGTGTTTGTTGTGGGTGGTGTTGAGCACATGGGTCACGTATCCATGACTAAAGGTTTCGACCACAACCCAGCAGCAAGTAAGTACTCTGCAAAAGCATCTAACATGATGGGTCTAACGGCTGAAATGTTAGCTAAAATGCACGGTATTTCACGTGAAATGCAAGATGAGTTTGGCGCGCGTTCACACCGTCTAGCTCACGAAGCTACATTGGAAGGTCGTTTTAAGAACGAAATCGTTCCAGTTGAAGGTCATGATGAGAACGGTTTTAAAGTTCTTATTGAGGACGATGAAACAATCCGTCCAGAAACGACTGCAGAGTCTCTAGGCAAGTTGAAGCCAGCTTTCAACCCTAAAGGCGGTACAGTAACTGCGGGTACGTCTTCACAGCTTACAGATGGCGCAGCAGCAATGTTGTTGATGTCAGCTGAGAAAGCAGAAGAGCTTGGCCTTAAGCCACGTGCTCGTATCGTTTCAATGGCTGTTGCAGGTTGTGATCCAGCTATCATGGGTTACGGCCCAGTTCCAGCAACTAAGAAAGCACTTAAGCGTGCTGGTCTTACCATTGAAGATATCGATTTCTGGGAGCTTAACGAAGCTTTCGCAGGTCAGTCTTTGCCAGTAATGAAAGATCTTAAGTTGCTAGATGTTGCAGAGACTAAAGTTAACCTGAATGGTGGTGCGATCGCTTTGGGTCACCCACTAGGTTGTTCAGGTGCACGTATCTCAACGACTTTGTTGAATGTTCTTGAAGATAAGGGCGGCAAATATGGTGTTTCTACCATGTGTGTAGGTCTTGGTCAGGGCATCTCAACAATTTGGGAACGTCTGTAAGACCATCTTTGATAAGCACGCTCCCAGGAAAATTGCTTAGGCAATAGGAAGTATTCTTCGGGAGTGTGTCTTAATAAGATAAGAAAAAACCGCAGTTTTGGCTGCGGTTTTTTTGTTTTAAGAGGGGGTAGATTTACTTGAGTCGAC
>NZ_LWGJ01001727.1:0-1087 GCF_001635845.1 Oleiphilus sp. HI0132
AGTGCCGGTTGCTGAAGAGCAAACTGTGCAAAGTGCTCCGCTAGAGAATAATTTGTCTGAGGACGAAAGCAAAAAAAAACACTTCTGAATAGTGAAGGTTTAAATGTTGAGGGTGTAGCACAAGTTGAACGGGCACCTGTTGAGACCTCTGAGTCGACTGCCAGCCGCTTACAAGAGCCTGTTGAAACGCAGAGCTTTGCAGAAACTGAGCAGCCTGTTACCAGCGTTGTTGAAAGTCCAGTTCAAGAACCTGTCTCGGAACCAGTGCCTGAACCTGATAAACAATCTACTTTGCGGAATGAGGAAAAATCTCCTATTGCAGAGAGTTCGTCTCAGGATCATGTAGAGAAAAGTGAGCTTGCCGCAGATGTCCTTTCAAGCGGATGGAATAAGCAGGTGACACAATTGGGTCTTAGCGGAATGACGCTTAATTTAATGCTTAACTCAGTGCTAGAAGAGAACCCGGACGGCTTGAATCTTTATTTTGAGGCTGGACACTTTCGTTTGCTAAATCCAAGTCATGAAGGGCGGATTCGTGAATCATTGAGTAAAGAAGTGGCACAAGGGCGAAATATTACTTTCTTCGAGGGCTTAAAGCCCGAACACGAGTCGCCGATGATGTGGCGTGAACGCGTGAAAGCGGAAATGGGGGAGCAAGCAAAACTGAGTGTTGAAAATGACCCCTATGTCCAACAGATGATTAGAGAGTTTGATGGTGTGTTGATTGAAAATAGCATTAAAGCTTTAGGGCAGATTATTTAATAAAATATGATCGCGTGCAGTTGCCTTCTGAAGACGCTCTGCACAATAGTAAGTGGAGAAAAATATGATTGGTGGAAACTTGGGCGATATTATGAAGCAAGCCCAAAAAATGCAAGAAGAGCTTCAAAAGCAGCAAGAAGAAGCTGCGAATGCAGAAGTGATGGGTGAATCCGGTGCTGGCTTGGTGAAGGTTGTGATGAATGGTCGTCATGATGTTATTAAGGTTGAGCTAGATGACACTGTGTTGAGTGAAGATAAAGAGTTTTTGGAAGATTTACTTGCTGCAGCAGTAAATGATGCGGTAAGAAGGATCGAAGAAAAGAAC
>NZ_LWGJ01001728.1:0-1514 GCF_001635845.1 Oleiphilus sp. HI0132
GGACAAGAAGCGCTCATCTATCAAGGCAGCTTCAGACAAGGTAATACAGTATCGGTGATTATCAGCTTCACCTTGCGCCAACTCATTGTGAGTTCGCTGCATCAAAAATTCTGGATCTGCCAGGCTCTCTACCACCTTCTCGACAACCAACTGATCAAAGGGCACCATCAATCCGAATCGCTCAGCCATCGGCAGGAAGGTCCCAGCGACAGTCAGCTCGCCTTCTACTTCAATTCGAGAAAGGACCTGCTGATACATAACCTTTCCTTCACCATCATAAACTGTTTGAGTATGAAGCTTCACATCTCGACTCAGCAATACCTCTTGCAAAATATTTCGCCACTCATTTGCCTGATGCACCTCTCGCATACTCTCTTCTGCCGACTGAATATGCGCATAACGCCGCCAGCCGGAAATACCATCTGACTGTGCTTGGCGTAAGGCTAAATCAGCTTTAGACAACAAAGTGCGAGCAGTATCATCAGCCTTTACGCAAGCCGCACCGATATGCACGCTATCATCGCGCAACAAGTGCTTGATATCAGAGAGTGAACAAATTTCTGATATCATTTTTGGCACCAGGACATCAATTTCATCATCCATAACACTCGGCATAAACACACTAAAATCGGCACCACTTCGCCTCGCAGCAAACGCATTCTGATGACGCTGTTCATATTTTTGCAGTATCTGCGCAACACTCGTCAACAGAGCATCGCCTCGATCTCGCCCCAATGACTCGTTAACTGCACCAAAGTCGTTAAGTTGCACTAAGACCAGACTTCCTTTTGCTGTGTGCTGCTGTGAATCCAGCTCTGTCTTTAAACGCCCATCAAAACCTTCACGGTTACTTAGGCCGGTAAGTGTGTCAACAAAAGATGCCTGACGCAGGTCCTCGATCAAATTTAATTGCTCTTCAAACACCCCGCCAAGCTGCCTGGCCATATCATTCATCGCATCGGCAACGCCTGCAAGCTCTCGGAATACAGGATGAGGAGCCCTAAAATCAAAATGGCGATGACTCATTTCCTGTGCATGAAACTGAAGCTGTTTTAAAGGCTTTAACACACCAGCTAATAGCCAACGCGCTGCAAATAAGCCGAGCACCAAAATACTTAGAAACCAAATTGACTCAGAACGAATCACTTTCCACAATTCAAGGTAGGCGTAACCAGGATGACTCTCTACCACAATCGTGCCCAACTGTTTCCAACCAGCTACAACTTCTGCACTTTTGGCAGGGGCCTTTAGATCAAGCAGAGAGACAAACCAGTCAGGGACAGTATCAACAGTTAAAGAGTTAGCGCGCACGACAATGGCGGCACCGTTCAAGTCAAAAAAAACAATTTTTCTGTAGTCACCACTGTCGAATATCGTGTCAACAATTCGCGCTGCCGCCACGCGATCTTGAGCATCTATACTCGTCGATAATGACAAGCCCAAAGAAGTAGCAGCATCCTGTGCATGGGACTGCAATTGATTCTGCAAATAGTCACGCATGGTGGTGATATTCA
>NZ_LWGJ01001729.1:0-1094 GCF_001635845.1 Oleiphilus sp. HI0132
AGCCTGGTCGAGAATTAAGCCCGCATCGTCATTGTCGATAGCAGAATTGCCCTTTATATGGAATATCATATCAGTGATTGGCGCGCAATATTTCGACACGGTGCTATGCTCCTCTATTAATGTTCTTATCAATACGTCTATCAGTGTGCCGTACTTGTACTAAAGATTATTGCGATAGAAAAAATTTAGCACATTAACAAATGATAAGGACGTTATGAAAAGATTTGCATAGGATGAATATAAGCTAGGTCATTCAGACAAATGGATTCCCGCTCCAACCAGGTGGCCCTATTTTGCAGGGCAATTCACCTTGTATGTGGGAATGATGAGGGTGGAATGAACCTAAGAAAAAATTAAAAGCGTCAGCGGAGAGAGAGATGTCAGCAGAATTATATCCAAATATGTTAAAGCCATTGGACTTAGGTTTCACGACTTTAAAAAACCGTGTTTTGATGGGTTCAATGCATACAGGCTTGGAAGAAGAAAAAGATGGCCATGAACGAATGGCTGCTTTCTTTGCAGAACGCGCTCGCGGTGGAGTTGGCCTGATTGTTACGGGCGGTTTTGGTCCAAACCAGGAAGGTGCTACGCATCCTCATACCAAGTCAATTAAGACAGAAGAAGACGCACTAGCACATCGAACTATTACTGATGCCGTTCATGAAGCGGGTGGTAAGATCTGTATGCAGATTCTACATACGGGTCGCTATGCGTTTAACCCTAATTTGGTTGCGCCTTCTGCTGTTCAGGCACCGATTAACCCTTTTCCACCAAAAGAACTTGATGAAGCCGGTATCGAAAAGCAGATCAGTGATATCGTAATGTTAGCGGTTAATGCTCAAAAAGGTGGTTATGACGGCGTTGAAATCATGGGCTCAGAAGGTTATTTCATTAACCAGTTCTTAGCGAAGCGTACTAATAAGCGTGATGACCAATGGGGTGGCGAATACGAAAACCGTATGCGCTTGGCTGTAGAAGTCGTGCGTCGTACACGTGAAGCCGTGGGTGAAAAATTTATTATTATATACCGTTTGTCTATGCTCGACTTGGTTGAGGGTGGAAGCAGCTATGAAGAAGTACTACAGCTAGGTAAG
>NZ_LWGJ01001730.1:0-2096 GCF_001635845.1 Oleiphilus sp. HI0132
TCTGACCGAGTTAAGACACTTTTGAAAGAGTCTGCTAAAGCTGCGTAAGGCCGTTTAAGTAGTCTGGAAAGCTAACATTGATACCGGCTGGAAATAATTACTCATGAGCAAAGCTACAGAAAAAGCTGTAATGGGTAAGATTACCTCGGTATACGGTGTTAAGGGTTGGGTGAAGGTGTTTTCCTATACTCAGCCTAAAGAAAATATTTGCCAATATAAAAATTGGACTCTCGAAGGTGGCAGCAAGAACGGATCGGTAACCGTGCTTAGCTGCAAAGCTCATGGCAATGGTCTGGTCGCCCAGTTAAAGGGGTGTCATGATCGCGATGAGGCTAAGCAGTATTGTGGTTCGTTGATTTCTGTACCTCGAGAAGAATTGCCGGAACTGCCTAGCGGTGATTACTACTGGCATCAGCTTCAAGGTCTGAAAGTATTTGCTTCAGGGTCTGATGTAGAAGAGAAGGTTTTACTTGGTCGTGTTGATCATTTGATTGAAACCGGATCTAACGATGTTTTGGTAGTAAAAAAGTGTAAGGATAGCTTGGACGGTAGGGAGCGATTAATTCCTTACTTGCCAGATCAGGTTGTCTTGGCGGTAGATCTGGAAGCAGGATCCATTGAAGTTGATTGGGATCCGGAGTTTTAGTTTGTAAAGCGCTGATTGCGGTACTTGCGGGGCGTTTTTATATAGGCACTACTTAATCAGTTCTGTAAATCAGTTCTGGCATAAGGGATTGGTTCTTTAAGTGGTGCAAAGATAGAAACTTGCTGGTCAATGTGGTGTGACTGGCTTAGAGATGTGAATGTATGCATTTTGGACTGGTTACGCTTTTTCCTGAAATGTTTCGCTCTCTAGAAGATCATGGTGTCGTTGGGCGGNCAGTAAAGAAAGGGCTAATAGCTCTGGATTATTGGAATCCTCGAGAGTTCACCCATGATAAGCACCGTACGGTCGATGATAGACCTTATGGTGGTGGCCCGGGAATGTTGATGAAAGTGCAGCCTTTGCAGGATGCTATTCACGACGCTAAGGCAAAGATGGTGCAGGACCTAAAGCACGATCAGCCCGAGAAGGTGGTATCACTACGTACTGTATACCTGTCACCTCAAGGACAGCGCCTAGACCATAAGAAAGCTGTGGAACTGGCTGAATATGACGGATTGATTTGCGTCTGTGGTCGATATGAGGGAGTTGACGAGCGCTTAATCGAAGCTGAAATTGATGAAGAAATATCAATTGGTGATTTCGTATTGAGTGGTGGTGAGCTTGCTTCAATGGTATTGCTGGATACCATTTCCAGGTTAATACCTGGGGTATTGGGGCATAGTGAGTCGGCAACCGAGGATTCGTTTGCTAGTGGTTTGTTGGATTGTCCTCACTATACTCGTCCAGAAGTTTTTATGGGTAAGCCGATTCCTGATGTTTTGATGTCGGGTAATCATGAAAAAATTCGCCGCTGGCGCCTTAAACAATCCTTGGGGCGAACATGGCAGCGACGTCCAGAGTTGCTGGACAAAATAGAATTAGATAGCGAGCAGCAGACTCTGTTGCAAGAATTTATTAGAGAAGTGAATCGGTAGGCCTGAGGCTTTAGGTTTATCATTTTTAGGAGTGTAAAATGAGCAGCAAGAATAACATTATCAGCGCCTTAGAAGCTGAGCAAATGACGGCAGAGATTCCAGAATTCGGCCCTGGTGATACAGTCGTTGTTCAAGTAAAAGTTAAAGAAGGTAACCGTGAGCGTCTACAGGCCTATGAAGGTGTTGTTATCGCTAAGCGCAACCGTGGTCTTAACTCTTCTTTCACGGTTCGTAAGATTTCTTACGGTGTTGGTGTTGAGAGAACATTCCAGACTTTCAGTAAGCAGGTTGATAGCATCGAAGTTAAGCGTCGTGGTGATGTTCGTCAGGCTAAGTTGTACTACTTGCGTGAGCTAAGTGGTAAGGCTGCTCGAATTAAAGAGAAGTTGAGCTAAGTTTTAATACTGCTTAATTTATCTTTTAAAAAAGGCAAGTGGCTTTAGGGCGCTTGCCTTTTTTGCTTTCTCCTTGGTGGTGAATGGGTGATGACGTATACAGAGCGTTTTCTTGACACT
>NZ_LWGJ01001731.1:0-637 GCF_001635845.1 Oleiphilus sp. HI0132
TACTCAGCCTAAAGAAAATATTTGCCAATATAAAAATTGGACTCTCGAAGGTGGCAGCAAGAACGGATCGGTAACCGTGCTTAGCTGCAAAGCTCATGGCAATGGTCTGGTCGCCCAGTTAAAGGGGTGTCATGATCGCGATGAGGCTAAGCAGTATTGTGGTTCGTTGATTTCTGTACCTCGAGAAGAATTGCCGGAACTGCCTAGCGGTGATTACTACTGGCATCAGCTTCAAGGTCTGAAAGTATTTGCTTCAGGGTCTGATGTAGAAGAGAAGGTTTTACTTGGTCGTGTTGATCATTTGATTGAAACCGGATCTAACGATGTTTTGGTAGTAAAAAAGTGTAAGGATAGCTTGGACGGTAGGGAGCGATTAATTCCTTACTTGCCAGATCAGGTTGTCTTGGCGGTAGATCTGGAAGCAGGATCCATTGAAGTTGATTGGGATCCGGAGTTTTAGTTTGTAAAGCGCTGATTGCGGTACTTGCGGGGCGTTTTTATATAGGCACTACTTAATCAGTTCTGTAAATCAGTTCTGGCATAAGGGATTGGTTCTTTAAGTGGTGCAAAGATAGAAACTTGCTGGTCAATGTGGTGTGACTGGCTTAGAGATGTGAATGTATGCATTTTGGACTGG
>NZ_LWGJ01001732.1:0-607 GCF_001635845.1 Oleiphilus sp. HI0132
AGAAGATACGCAGCTACGCTCCAACTTCCGCGGCGCCATGGACTTTCTACGCAATAAACGCAAACAAGCCTTCAGTGATGAAGAGGAATGGCAAACCCTTAGAGAACAAGGTGCAGCAATAAGACAGAACGTCGTCGAGCGTTTACCTGAACTGCTAGAGCAACTAGAACAACAATGTAGCAATAACGGCATTCAGGTACATTGGGCAGAAACCGGGATCGAAGCTAACCAAATTGTTCTCGACATAGCACAACGTCGCAAAGCCAAACTTGTTATCAAAGGAAAGTCGATGGCGAGCGAAGAAATCGAATTGAACAATTTCCTCCAGAGCCATAATATTGAAGCCATTGAATCGGATATGGGGGAGTACATTGTGCAGATTGCCGATGAAACACCGTCTCATATCATCATGCCCGCCATCCACAAAAACAAACAGGAAATTGCTCAACTATTTGAAAAGAAGCTCAAGTTGAAATGCGACCCGAACGACGTTGATGGCATGATTGGTCTGGGTAGAAGAATCCTCAGGGATAAATTTGAAAAAGCAGACATTGGCATTTCGGGCGTCAACTTTGCTGCTGCCGAGTCAGGTACGCTTTGCCTGGTA
>NZ_LWGJ01001733.1:0-944 GCF_001635845.1 Oleiphilus sp. HI0132
TGCCGGTGAGCTTCGTTACCGAGTACGGTATGCAGATCGGTTCAGCACTAGAGCTATTTATACTAAACGCAGCCTTAGCCTCACGTTTCTATCAAGAGCATAGGCAGCGAATAGCTGCGCAAGAAGCACGATTACTGGAGCAACTTGAGCGCAGAGAAACCGAACAGAAGCTATTAAACAAGTCTTTATCTGATCCCACGACCCACTTGCCAAACCGCTCCTGCTTTGAGCAGCAGGCTAATTTGGTTATTGAGTCTCGTGGGAATAAACGGATCGCTATTTGTGTGATCGAAATCCTTCGTTATATGGAGATCAGTCGTACCTTGGGTCACCATAATACTGATTTAATGCAGGTCGAGGTGGCTCAGAATTTCGCTGCATTGTCGGTTAATATGCCAGGTATCGTCAAACTTCAGGGGCCTTCCGAGGAAGCATTAATTTGTTCTTTGGAGCCAGGCTCATTTGTGATGCTCGTTGAGGCAGAGCTTGCGGAAAGCCACACAGAGCAGGTAAATGAAATTCTAAAGCAGGCAATGCAACCAATTGAGTTTAAGGAGATGCGTCTGGAACTGCGTCCGGTAATTGGTGTGGCTGTTTGTCCTGAGCACGGTTTGAACACCGAAACTTTATTGCGCCATGCCCAAGTAGCTGCAGACTCATCGGAAGCACTTGAGCGACACCTTTCTTACTATCGCCCTGAATATGATCAATACAATGCGCGCCGCTTGATGATGGTTTCTGAATTGAAGGAAGCGATCAAGAATGATCATCTGGCTTTGTACTTTCAGCCTAAATACTCTCTTAAAGAGAATCGAGTTGTAGGTATGGAGGCCTTGGTAAGGTGGAACCATGAGCGTTATGGCTTGGTTAGGCCTGATGAGTTTATTGAGATTGCCGAACAAACAGGCATTATTAAAGCATTAACACGCTGGGTGGTGAGCAAT
>NZ_LWGJ01001734.1:0-860 GCF_001635845.1 Oleiphilus sp. HI0132
TACGTAAGTCCTATCAGGTAGTTCAAGCGTTAAATGCTGCAGATACTGCGAAAGGGTATTCTTGTAGCAAACAGCTGGTATTAAAAGATCAACAATGGGCTCTTGAGCCTGTTGGCTAGTGTTATTTCGGGCGGCTAAGATAGCGGTCCATTCAGTTTAAAGGCTTGTCAGTATCTTGTTTAGCTGGCAATTAGCAATAAAAGCATTGTGCTTTTTCTATGAGAAGAGAAGTTATGGGTAAGAATGTTGTCATTTTGGGCACCCAATGGGGTGACGAAGGCAAAGGTAAAATCGTTGACTTATTAACAGATCAGGTTGCGACGGTAGCGCGATTCCAGGGTGGCCATAATGCCGGTCATACACTGGTAATTGACGGGGAAAAGACAGTATTACATTTGATTCCTTCCGGAATTCTACGTGATAACGTTACTTGTCTGATTGGTAATGGCGTCGTGCTTGCTCCTGATGCTCTTATCAAGGAAATGACTGAACTTGAAGAAAAAGGTGTGCCGGTTAAGGAGCGCTTAAAGCTGAGTTTGGCTTGCCCATTAATTTTGCCTTATCACGTTGCGCTTGATCAAGCGCGAGAGATAGCGAAAGGTGCTGATAAGATCGGTACGACTGGTCGCGGAATCGGCCCAGCGTATGAAGATAAAGTTTCTCGTCGAGGTCTAAGGTTAGGTGACTTGGTTGATGCAGAAAACTTTGCTAAAAAGCTTAAAGAAATTATGGAATACCACAACTTTGTATTGGAAAACTTCTACAAAGTTGAGCCTGTAGATTATCAAAAGACGCTTGATGATGTGCTTGAGATGGCGAAGGTTCTTTTACCGATGGCGGTTGATGTCACGGACGAGCTT
>NZ_LWGJ01001735.1:0-963 GCF_001635845.1 Oleiphilus sp. HI0132
GTTCGCCTGCGCGAGCGAATAGAAGTCTAAGGTAGTCATAGATCTCAGTAATCGTACCGACAGTAGATCGTGGATTGTGAGAGGTGGATTTTTGCTCGATGGATATGGCTGGAGAAAGACCTTCAATATGGTCGACTTCAGGTTTGTCCATCATCGACAGGAATTGACGAGCGTAAGTCGACAGAGACTCGACATAACGTCGCTGGCCTTCAGCATAAAGCGTGTCAAAGGCGAGCGATGATTTACCGGAGCCAGATAAACCGGTTATTACGATTAGCTTATCACGAGGAATTGTAAGGTCGATATTTTTTAGGTTGTGTGTTTTTGCGCCACGAACGAGGATCTTATCCATTAATCTATTAACCGATGCTTAAAAACGGTCGATTATAGCAATTTAGACGCTAACTTGTATGACATATTACGCTAATGGGGTGTAAGCGCTCATTAGTACTTATTAGACCTGTATTGTGATTCCTTGCAGTGGGTCTTAATGATAGAATGGCTGCCCGAATAATTTGATGAATGTATACAAAATAATGACTGCTAGTGAAAAGCGCTCGGTAATTTCTTTAGCTCTTTTATATGCTTCGCGTATGCTTGGCTTGTTTATGGTTTTGCCGGTTTTTGTTTTATATGGGCAGGAGCTAGCCGGGTCGAGTGAAATTCTAATTGGTGTTGCTATTGGTGCTTATGGTTTGAGCCAGGCGCTGTTCCAAGTTCCCTTTGGTGCACTGTCTGACCGATTTGGTCGCAAAAAACTGATTTTCTTCGGGCTGCTCCTATTTCTCATTGGCAGTTTGGTCGCGGCACTTTCAACGACAATTTACGGTGTGATATTTGGCCGATTCCTTCAGGGGGCAGGGGCAATTGCCAGTGTCTTGATGGCTTTGCTAAGTGATTTAACGAGTGAATAGAGCCGCACCAAATCGATGGCAATTATTGGTATGTCTATTGGTGTATCTT
>NZ_LWGJ01001736.1:0-17281 GCF_001635845.1 Oleiphilus sp. HI0132
TGTAGCCTCGCGATGTTAAGAAGCGCTTAAGGCCCAAGGGTACGATGACTAAAGTTTCTTTTTTGTAGGGGTAGGCTCGAAGGGCTAAGTCATCTAAGTGGTCATAGTGGTTGTGGCTGATGGCTATGATATCGGCTTGGGGTAATGACTTGGCGTCAAATGCAGAAGGCACAAAACGTTTGGGGCCTAAAGAACCAAGGCCAGCAACTTCACTCAAGAAGGGGTCGGTAATGATAACTTTGTTGTTTAGGCGGAGGATAAAGGCTGCATGACCTATCCAGGTGATGCTAGGTTGCGGTGTATCGCGGTATTGCTGCTCCACTTGCTCCTTGGGCAGAATGTGGCCTTCAGGTATAGAAGGCATTCTATTTGCGAAGGGGAAGGTGGTAAAGAAGCGTATTGCTTCCCAAGTGCTACTAGTGCGTTTTGGGCTGCCGGGAGGGTTTCGAAACCCTCCTACTGGTAGATGATGTTGGGGGCGCTTGCTTGTCGACACTTGTGCTATTTCTTTCGTTTAACTGATTTTTTCTTGGCGCTTGTTTTCTTTCCAGAGGTTTTCTTTTTCTTCTTAGAACCAGCCGCTTTTCCGGAAGCTTTGAGTTTTTTCGGGCCTTTATAGTGACCTTCAAGCTCTTTAACTTTACGTCGCTTGAAGGTCTGCTTTAGAAAACGCTCTATACCGGCCATAAGGTTAAATTCAGGCGCGGAAATAAGGGTGATGGCTAAACCCTTTTCGCCCGCTCTGCCGGTGCGACCTATACGGTGGACATATATCTCACCACGCCTCGGCATTTCGAAGTTGATCACCAGATCCATGCCTTCAATATCAATACCTCGTGCAGCAATATCTGTAGCGACCATTACTTTCAGCTCGTTACGGCGCATTTTGCTCATCACGAGATTTCGTTGTTTCTGGTCTTTGTCTCCGTGTAATACACCAGCGCTAATTTCTTGTTGCTGCATGACACGGTAAACCTGATCTACTTGCTCTTTCGAGTTACAAAAGACAATGCTGTGACGATATGTTTCGTTTCTTAGTAGCCAGCATAGTAGTTGGTATTTGTGAGCGTTATCGTCAGCAAAGATGATTTGCTGATCAATTGATGTGTGAGTATCGCTTGTTTGGTTTAGCTCATACACTTTTGGCTCATCTAGCAACTGGTCTGCCAGGCCTCGAAGTGCTTTATTGGCTAGTGTTGCTGAATAGAGCTGCGTTTGACGCCGTTGATGACAGTGTTCTGAAATAGATAGAATCTCATCGCTAAAGCCCATGTCGAGTAAGCGGTCTGCTTCATCAAGTATCAGGATGTCTACCGAAGAAAGGTCTAACAGGTCTCTGGCAAGCAATTCAGACAAACGCCCCGGTGTTGCCACGATAAAGTGTGGCGGGTTTTGAATGATTTCGGTCTGTTTGTGGATGTCAGTACCGCCACCGATATGACCCAACTTAAGTGCTGTAAAGCGAGCTAGCTGTTTTGCCTGCTTAAGCACTTGTTGGGCGAGTTCACGTGTAGGAACCAATACCAGGGCAAGTATGTCACCGCCTTCTTCATGCATTATTTGGTCGAAGGTAGGGAGTAGATAGGCAGCCGTTTTACCACTACCTGTCTCAGCGCTGACAAATAAGTCTTCGCCATCGAGCGCGTCAACCAGGGTTTTTTCCTGAACTTCAGTCGGTTCTTTAAAACCTGCTTCTTCTATTGCTTGAATTAAACTGTCTTCGAGTTCACTGAACACAAATATTACCCTCTTCGAATGTGAAGCGGATAATACCAAATTAGAGCAAGAGTTATTAGAAGAAAGGAGAGAAATCGAGAAGTATTAAAATAAACAAGTAGATACTTGATTCTATCTGATTGCGCGCTTTACTCTAGACTTCTTCCCAATACTAACAATCTAATGTTGAACAAATCATATATGAATACCAAGCTAATTCACCTTTTTTCCCTGGTTTTCCTTATTCTTTTGCTTATTTCTACCAGCCTTTTTGCACGACCCAAAATTGGTTTGGCTTTGGGAGGAGGTGGTGCCAAAGGCGGTGCTCATGTTGGTGTGCTTAAAGCCTTAGAGCGTGAGCAGATTCCTGTTGATTACATAGCGGGCACCAGTATTGGCTCGATCGTAGGTGGCCTATATGCCATGGGTTACAGCGCGGCAGAGATTGAGAAGAAGATGATGGCTACTACGTGGGAGGAAGGTTACTCAGACTCGATTCCTCGTCAAGATTTACCTTATCGCTTAAAGCAAAGAGACCAATTTAATGTACCCTTGGATATAGGGCTGCGTGATTACCAAATTACCTCGCCAAGTGGTTTGTTGTATGGTCAGCGTGCCGCGCAGCTATTACGTGAGACCTTTGGTATGGTGCCGGTGCTATCGAGCTTTGATCAGCTGTCGATACCTTATCGAGCAATTGCGACCGACCTGAGCCGCAACGAGCAAGTTACACTAGATCACGGAGACCTACTTAGTGCTATGAGAGCCTCGGCCAATGTGCCTGGTGTGTTGGCACCTGTAAACTGGGACGGGCAGTTGTTAGTTGATGGTGGTTTGGTAAATAACGTTCCAATAGATGTCGTGAAACAAATGGGGGCGGATATCGTTATCGCAGTAGATATCGGGGATGAGTTAGCTAAGCCTGAATCCTTGACTGATACTTTTTCTATCTTGGGGCAGCTCTCTAACTTTCTCACCGTGGCCTCGACTGAAAAACAAAAGGCACACCTGGCGGCTGAAGATATTCTAATAAAGCCTGATATTGATAATTTGAGTACGACTGATTGGTCAACCTTTCACTTGGGAATACAAGAAGGTCTTGAAGCGGCTGAATATCATTTGTTGTCATTGCAGGCTTTGTCACTTTCGGAGGCAGAGTATCAGTCTTACCTGTTGGCAAAAGAGAGGGTGAAAAACCGTTTGGTGCGTGTGCAAAAAGAAGCATTTAAACAGATTAGAATAGATAACCACTCCAATGCTCATCAAAGTATTATTTCAGAAAACCTGGATTTAAAAGCGGGTGAGAAGTTAAGTCCGAGTCAACTTAACCAGGCATTAAGTCGAGTATATTCCCTTGATGAGTTTCAGCGAGTTGATGCCAGAATAATCCCCGAGAACGATCAGCACAGTGTCATAGTTACTGCCGAAGGAAAAGATTGGGGGCCGAACTTCCTTGAGTTTGGCTTGGGCTGGGAAACCAATTTTACCGATCAGTCAAAGACGGATCTTGATTTGGCTTATACCGCGACTAACCTAAGCGTTAATGGTGGAGAGTGGCGTTCGCAACTAGAGCTGGGAAGTGATCCTGAGTTAAATACGGAGTTATATTGGCCACTAACAAAATCCCGTACTTTTTATACTTTAGGTCGCTATGCCTTCGAGTCTGTTGACTGGCGTCTACTTGACCTCAATGTTCTTCCCTTAACTGTCGAGCAGAATATTCATCAGCTTCGGGCGGGTTTGGGGTTTAACTTTTCCAGGAATGGAATACTTGAAGTGGGCGGTTTGGCTGAAGTGGGGAGTTTGGATAATGACTATTTACTCTCCAAAAAGATAAACTATGACACGTATGGAGCTTATCTTAAACTGGGTTATGACAGCTTAAATAGTGCCAGCTTTCCAACAGAAGGAAATCGAATTGAGCTTTCCCTTATTCATAAAGAAGAAGATGCTGATAATGTAACGCTTCAAGATGGAGGGCAAAGTGATTTCGGCGTCCAGTCTACTCAGCTTGGCTTTGAGTGGAAGGGCGCGATTAGTATTGATAGCCATGCCTTTGTAGGCAAGGCTGCTTTTAATAAGATGTTCGTAGATGATGGCGAACACAGTGTTAACAATGCTTCTTTAGGTGGTTTTTTAAACCTGTCCGGTTTTAACGAGCGAGACCTGAGCGGGCCGCATAAGGCCTTTATGGCATTGATTTATCAATACGACTTACGTGGAGGCTTTATTAGAAAAACAGGTTTGCCCTTATACGTAGGACTTAGCGCAGAAGCTGGGAATGTGTGGAGACAGGATGAGAAAGTCGACCTCGAAGAGCTTATTTATGGTGGTAGTATCTATCTAGGCACCGACACCATAATGGGCCCAGTTGCTTTGGGCTACGGTGCCAATGATCATGGTGCCAGCTCGGTATACTTTTACCTGGGTTACGAGCTGTAAGTTTGCCGCTAAGAGAAGTATTCCACTATCCAGGTATAGAGTAGGTCGACGCTTATATCTGCCAGCTTGATTTGCTGAAATGCATCATCAGGGTCCTTATCTCGGTAAGCGAACTGATACATAAGCTGTTCGGGCTGTTCATCATGCAGAATCAAGATGATTCGTTTACCACTTTTCAGACAATCAATTGTCATGACGTCGGCCGGAATCCCGTTAGCTCGCATATTTTTGCTGACACCGACAACCGGATTAATGTTGGCGTGCTCTTGCTGGATTTTTACGTGAGTGTCGGTGGCCAGGTCGGAGAGAATGGATAAGGGGGTTGTGCTCACGAAGGCTCCTCGTCATGTTTGCTGTGGCTGGTTTGATGAATCATCTCTGCAGGTCTAAATAGCTGTTCTAATAAATAGCTTTTGAAAGACTCTGGGTATTCGAGAGTGTCGAGAGCTTTCTCCATACATAGCATCCAGGCGTCTCTTTCTTCACTATCTATGGTGAGGTGGCTATGTACTTTAGGGATGCTAATCGATCCAAAGTGTTGCATATACAAACGCGGTCCACCCATCCACCCGGCCAGGAAGTAGGTGAGCTTCTGTCGGGATAGAGTCAAATCTTCAGGGTGCATTTTCCGAATGACTTGTGCTTCGGGTAGGGTATCCATCATTAAATAGAACGTATCAACTAAACGTGTCAGTCCCGGTTCACCGCCTGCGGCAACAAAGGTCGAGTCACCTTGGCCATACTGTTTATCGCTAATATTCATTAAGTTATCTAACTTTGTTTTCTCACACTTACCAAGCCTTTACTAGCTTAAGCAATGTTTTGTCAGTTTGTTCAGTGCCCTGATTTAAACCATGCCTCATCACTTCCAGAGGTATAATTCAGTCGCGGCCACAAATAGTTTGAGCAGTTGATTCAGCACGATTGGAGATTTGATAAGGGCGTTTAGTTTCTGAGCTTGTCATGTGCTTAATAATGACGTGAAAAATCTTGAAGTCAAATTGAGTGATACTAAATCGTGATTGGCTTATCTGGAAGGGCGGATTCGTTTAATAAAAAGGTTTGAATTATTAAGTAATTAAGATGCCATTAAAGTTAAACTAAGCAGACCAGCCTGTAAAACGCCTAAGTGCGTGTTTTATTATGGTTTACAATTCAGTCATTAGAATCCTTAAAATTGCAAAGAAGTCGGAGAGTTATGCACCTTAATGCAGTCTCAAAATTACGAGATGAGCAGAGTAAAAAGATACATCGGCCTTTTTCTGCTCGTGGTAGCAAGTTAGAAAGGTGCCCGTCATGCCTATTAGTTGAGCATCATTGCATCTGTGCAGAGCGACCCGTTGTTGAGGCTGCTTGTGCATTTTGTTTTATTCTCTATCAGGGGGAAGTATTTAAGCCCAGTAATACCGGACGCATCATCGCAGATCTTATCCCTGACAATTATGCTTTCCAGTGGCAACGTACCGAGCAGGAGGCTGCTTTGCGCGATCTATTGGAGAATCCAGATTACTTTCCTATCGTGGTCTTTCCTCATGAGTATGCAGAAGCTGATCAGTGTATTCGAAACCCGGTTGAAATAGAGAGTCAAGTGCATGGCAAGAGGCCTTTATTTATTATCTTAGATGGAACTTGGCGAGAGGCTAAAAAAATGTTTCGTAGTGCTTATCTTCGGCCTTTTCCTGTGTTGGGGATTAGCCCTGAAAAGGTGTCAAATTATCAGCTGCGCGAAGCATCACAGGATCATCAGTTATGTACGGCCGAAGTGGGTGTTGAAGTACTGAAGTTGGCGGGTGAGCATGAAGCTGCGCAAAGCTTGGATAAATACTTTAAACTCTTTCGAGAGCGTTATTTGGCGGGTAAGGCGAATATCATTCTTAAACGCTAATATTGTGTCTTTAATCTAAGGTTAATAATGTGACAGAAATAGTCGAATTCAAACTAACGCTCGATGAAAGTAATTGCCACATTAAGGCAAGCCAGATACTCGCCAGTCATACGAATCTCTCGCAAGCCAAGATAAAAGACGCCATGCAAAAAGGCGCTGTATGGTTGCATCGAGGGAAGGGGAAGCAGCGTTTAAGGCGAGCTAGTAAGGCGCTAAAGGCTGGTGATGAGCTTGAACTTAATTATAACGCTGAAGTTCTCAGGCAAGCTATCCCTGAACCAAAGTTGATCCATGATGCTTATGATTACAGTATTTGGTTCAAACCCTATGGCCTGAACTGCCAGGGAAGCCGATGGGGAGACTTTGCCAGTATTAATCGTTGGGTAGAAGTAAACCTTGCTAAGCTTAGCAATACCCATGAACGACCTGTCTTTCTAGTCCATCGGTTGGACAGAGCAACCACGGGTTTAATGGTTTTATGTCATAGTAAAAAAGCTGCGCAATGCTTTAGTGAGATGTTTAGTCAGGGGAGGGTTGATAAACGCTACCAGGCAATTGTGCACGGTGATTTTTCTATCTTCCCGCAAGACTATGAAGTAAATAGCCCTGTGGAGGGTAAAGCCGCATGTAGTATGTTTTCTTATGTTGAAGGTAAGGGCGAGTATTCCCTACTTGACGTTAGATTACTAACGGGCCGCAAGCACCAAATTCGCCAACACATCTCCTCCTTAGGCTACCCGATTGTTGGCGACCGGCTATATGGTAAATCATGTGACACGGAAGCTGAGGGTGTTAGGGATCTGCAATTGCAGTCGGTATCACTGAGTTTTGACTGCCCGTTTGAACATTGTAAACAGAGTTTCAAAGTCGCTGAGCAAGATCATCTTTGTCTCTAGGCACTATTCCAATTTTTCAAAAACTAAGCCTAATCTACGCACCTGTTGACTCCCGTCATTTTCTTCTGCCGTACTCAGACTATATTGAGCACTCAATAAAAAAATCTCACTCGCCTCCTAAAGGCGGTCTTCATGTTCGTAGAGATAAGGAAGGGATATGTCTGAAATACTAAAGAATCCGGGGTGGAAGGTAGCCATCGCGGGTACAGGGATCAACCTGGCTCTAGGGGTGCTTTATACCTGGAGCATTTATCAATCCAAGATTGTTGAATCAATTGAAGCGGGCGGTGCCGGTGGATTTAATTGGGACAGAGCTTCGGTTGGCGATCCTTATGCCATCTGCTGTTTAGTGTTTGCCTTTACGATGATTCTGGCGGGTAAGTGCCAGGACTTATTAGGGCCCAGGGTAACGGCACTGATTGGTGGCGTGTTAGTGGGTGCAGGTTTGCTGGTGATTTCGCAAAGCACGAGTTATACAGCTTGGGTGCTTGGTTTTGGTGTGCTCACCGGTGCAGGTATCGGTTTTGGTTATGCTTCGGCTACGCCACCTGCACTGAAGTGGTTCCCCGGCGGGCAGACCGGACTTATTGCGGGTTTGGTCGTTGCAGGCTTTGGCTTGGCACCTGTCTATATTGCCCCCTTGGCTTCTTACCTTGTTGGTGAGTGGGGTTTGCAAAGCACCATGATGTTTTTTGGCGCTGCATTCTTTATTGCCTTAAGCATTCTATCCCGTTTTCTTAAGAATCCGCCTGAGGGCTATGTTCCTGCTGAACCAGAATCTTCGGATCAGAATGTAGTTAAAGAACTGCCTGCCAAAACAGAGCAAGAAGACTTGGAACCGGTTCAACGCAGTGAGCCTGAAAGATCCATGGATGCATCACTGGTTATTAAAACGGCTTCATTTTGGAAACTCTGGTTTCTGTATTTTATTGGCGCTGGAGCCGGGCTAATGGTGATTGGTAGCGTGGCTGGGATGGCGAAGCAAAGTATGGGTAACGCTGCGTTTATCGTCGTCGCCATCATGGCGGTAGGTAATGCCTCAGGACGGATTATTGCTGGCGTGGTGTCTGATGCCATGGGTAAAAACCTTGCCTTGGAAATCTTCCTGGCGCTTCAGTCTTTGAATATGTTTCTGGCGATATTCGTCGTCTCTAGTGAGGGGGCGATGGCGTTCTTTATTGTCTTGTCGGCGACCTTTATTGGCTTTAATTACGGTACCAATCTGGCGCTTTTTCCTGCCTTTTGTAAGGGTTGGTGGGGCTTGAAGTCCTTTGGTATCAATTATGGCCTTCTGTTTACTTCGTGGGGAATAGGCGGTTTTGTGATGACCAAAATATCGGGAGCGATAGTCGCGAGTACCGGATCCTATGTCTGGTCATTTATCGTGGCTGGAATTCTACTGGCGATTGCCGCTTTCGTTGCATTACGAATGAAAGAACCTAAGAGTGTTGCCTAGAGCATGAAAAAAGGGGCGGGTCTAAATCGACCGGCCCCTTTTGTTTAAGTAAGACTAAACCTGTTTAACACTTAGTTTAGTAAATCATTACCTAAGTTGATTAACTGCGTCTCACCATTGCTATCATCAACACCGTCATTGTCATTGACGACATAAACAGTATTGTCTGCAGTTACGGCTAAGCCTTCCATTTTCTCGTAAGTCGCTCCACCTGGCGCAGACAAGTCACCTTCAGCAATAAGATCTCTGACCAGAGTCTTGCTAATGGTGTCGCCATCGCTCAGTGCAGATACGTCAAACTCATAGATGCGCTTAATGGCTGCATCTTTGCCGCCCTGGTTATCACGCTCAAGCATTAGGAACTTACCGTCGCCAATCGAGGTGATATCAGATAAACCAACCCAGCCACCATTTTGCGACTCGGCAGTATCGAGAGGGTAGAAGAAGAAGCTCCACTGCTCACTTGTCGTATTGTAAGCACCAATGCGTGGATTCGCTTCATCGCCCCAAGCGCGCTGAATTGCTACATAGACTGAACCGTTATATTCAGTGATGCCTTCAAAGCCGAAGCGTACTTGAATATCATTCACTGATTGTGGCAGTGTGATAACTTCTTCAATGACGCCATTCGCATCGGTTTTGAATATGAAGTTCAAGCTATTGATTGGTCGTCCTGCATCCCCTTGTGTACCTGAACCTTCAGAAGCAACCCAGAAACCGCCATCGCTGGCAACGGCTATACCTTCAGGGTCAATATTGACGCTGTTGTCATCATTGATCAGTAGCGCTAGGTCTGCTTCATCGAAAACACTGACGCGTGTTGCATCGTCAGCATCAACCGAATCATCTGCCAAAACGCTTCTGGAAATGGCTGCAAAGATATTATTGCTATCTTTGATTGTGACTTCCTGGTTCAGCTGAGCGGGTGTGGTGCTGACGTCAATACCGAAAATACGACTTTGACCATAGAAGCTGTCTTCGATGGAATAAAGCATGTTTTCATCTGTTGGGCTTGCTGCCAAACCAGATAGTGCGCTCCAAGGTATGGGTGTCTCATCGACTCGATTAGTTGACTCGATTGTTGGGTAGCTTGCATCTGCGCTAGAGCGCTGATAGATATTCAATGCCGCACGGAACTTATCACCACGATCATCTTTTTCACTGGCGACAACCAGTAGGTTTCTATCAGGGATAGCCAAGCCACCTTCAGGGCCCACACCCGCAGGTAGGGTTTGCTTGTATACAGGCTGCTCTGGGTTACTGACATCGTAAACAAATACTAGGTTAGCACGTTCAGAGTTGACGAATAAGTAAGGCGTACCACCGAAGCTAGCAACTTCGATATTCTCAGGCTCGTTACCTTTGTTTCCAGAACGAGCATCTGGGTAGTGGCCGAAGCGAACTGCCATGTGGTCCAGGTCGTTGCCGGAAGAGTAAACCACTTCACCTTGCTTGTTGAAGATTGTGAAGCCACGGCTGCCACCGTCTAAATCACCTTCATCGGCAGTGGCGAAATATTCAGTGTCAATCCAAGATACGCCATCAGGCTCACGAGGAATATCGTTTAAGCTCTCGCTTAATGAAATAATGGCGGCATCTTCTTCTGTGTTGTCGATGTTTTCAAGATCAACGGTACCCGCTGAGAAGTCTGCGCTAACCGTGGCTGTTTCCAGGTCAACTAATAAAATGTGGTTGTTTTCCTGAAGTGTGACAACAGCGATATTGTCACTGTTGATATCGACATATTCTGGCTCAGGGTCTGCTGCGTACAGGTCAGCAATTCCGGTGATGTCTAGAGTTTGGCTTGTCCAATCAGCAGGTTCACCGCTTAGGTTAAGAATAACCAGCTCGCCAGCTGGAAGCTGCGGTGGCGCACCATCGCCTAGATCTTCATCACGCTCGTTTTCAAGAATCACAAGTGCATACATGCTGTCCGGGCTGACTGCGATAGAGTCTGGTTGGCCGCCAAGAGCGATCGTTCTAACTAGAGTTTTACTCGCAATATTAATGACAGCTAGCTCGCCCGATACCGTGACGTAGTCTGTTGAAGTGTTTACAGCCGCGAGAGCGTACTCTCCTTTGATCGCTACTGATGTTGGCTCGCCATTGAGTGCGAATGTGCCTGCAGCAGCCGGAGACTCAATAGTAGAAATATCGACGAAGCCTAGCTGTTCTTGCTCGCTGTCAGTATAGATTAACGTTTGTCCGTCAGTGCTTGCGGCAACAATTTCTGCAACGGTTTCGGTGTCGTCATTACATTGAGTATTGATCTGCTCACATACGTGGAAAGTCGCCACTCTATTGAAGTTTTTGACTGACGAGGAGTCTTTATCGTCATCGCTGCAACCTGCTAACAAGAGGGGGCTTGAAATGGCGAGAGCGAGAGCCGTTTTCTTAAACATATTCATAGAGTGCATAATTTTCCTTTCCATTTAACGATAGGTGTTTTTACTGAAGAGGGAATTATGTTTCGAGAGTGCTACAAATTTATGTCTCTTTTAAGTCACTTTGGTGACGGTACTTATATGCAAGGAGTGGAGCCTTCCTGTTTCTATAGAAAAATGACTAGTCGAAACAGGAGGCGAGTTGATTTAGCCGGGCTAGAGAGCACAGAGGTTTGATAACCAGATTGTCTGATAAGGCGCTAAATCGATTGTGTTATCAGCTTTGCTAAGCTCTTGCCCACTGATTAAGTTGCACCATGCTTGAGTATCGACCAGATTAATGTCAGCTATCGCAAGTTGCTGTGACTCCTTGCTGATGTTCGATATACAAAAAATGCTTTGCTTTCTGTCTGGAGACTGACGCCAATAGGCGAATATTTTATCCCCCAGGTGCAAAGTGAATTGCACTGCATTAGGGTGAAAGGCAGCATGTTGTTGTCGGATTTTTAGCAGACGTTTTATTTCGCTGAAGACACGCTGGTGATGCGTGTTTTCGTTAAGCTGCGTAGTTAAATCTGTATAGTCCCACTGGTGTCTGTTAATAGATCGATTATGGCCGGTGTTCTCCATTCGCTTATAGTCGTTTTGGGTGGCTAGCAAGCTATGGACATAAATACCCGGAATGCCCTCTAAGCCAAACATAATGGTATGTGCACAGAGAAAACGTTCGATACCGAATTGATCTTTTCCTTCTGTCGTGCCTTGTAGCGCATCGAATAGTGAGATATTGATTTCGTATGGTTTGCGAGAAGGCGTTTCGGTATTTCGACCATCTACGCTGTCCAGTGCTCGCCATGAGATTTGTCCTCCGAAGCTTTGCATGGTTTCTACTAGATTTTGTACCTCATCTTCGTTGAGAATTCCTTCAATTGGCCGTAAGCCAATACCGTCATGAGAGGCAATGAAGTTGAAATAGCAAGTGCCGTGCTGTGCCGGAGGCATGCTCATCAGCCACAGCTTCAAGTGATGACAGTTCCCACTGATTAAGGTATTCAGCAATAAGGGGGGCAAAGCGAAGTTATAAACACAATGCGCTTCGTTAGCATTACCAAAGTACGACAAGTTTTCTCTATTGGGAATGTTAGTCTCAGTGATAATAATGGCATCGGGCTGAGCATGTTCGATTAACAAACGAAGCAGGCGAACGACGTTATGTGTTTCTTCCAGATTGATACTGCTAGTACCGGCACGCTTCCATAGAAAGGCAATAGCATCCAGGCGAAATACTCGAACGCCCATATCGAGGTAGTGTCTAATGATCTTGATGAATTGCAGTAATACCCGAGGGTTTCTGAAATCGAAGTCGACCTGATCATGACTAAAGGTACACCATACGTGTTGCGTGCCGTAAGGCGTTTCAGTTTTTCTAAGTAGTGGGCTTGTTCTGGGCCTAACGACAGCGCTTAGGTCTGTTTCCGGGTCTTCGGTAAAAAAGTAATCGTGTCCAGGGCCTTCGGCTTTAATAAAGTTCTGAAACCAGACACTACGGCTAGAGCAATGGTTAATCACCAGATCACTCATAAGCTTATAGTGGCTGGCGATGTCCTGGATATCGGGCCAATCGCCTAAGGCTTCATTAACGCTTGAAAAATCCATGACCGCAAAGCCATCGTCTGAGCTATAGGGGAAAAAAGGCAGGATATGAACTGAATTAATGGTGCTTTCACAGTGCTCGTCAAGAAAGTGCTTGAGTGTATGGAGAGGTTTTTCCCCATCGACAAGAAATGTGTCGCCATAAGTAATCATGCACGTTGTTGATTGATCCCATAATGTCTGGTGATCCCCTGGTGTCTGGCAGCTAGTATCTAGCCTCATTTCCTTAAGCGCGCTATCTGTTAGAGAGGCGGTGCTCTCGTTTAGTTCGATGTCATGATAAATAACGTCCAGCAAGTGTTGAGCTTGCTGGACTAGAGCCGAGTATATAGAGTTCATTGTGAGAAAAACTCCTTATTGTCAGCCTCCACCGCTGCATATAGTCTTTCGAGAATATCGGGCTTGGCGCTAATAACTCTGTTCCAACTAGGAATGAAAGGGGTATCCATCGGCTTCTCGAGGAAGGCTTCACCAGCTTTCATGATGTTGTGAGCAAAAAGCTCGACGGCTTTTTCTTCCTGATGAATATCCAGCGACAAGCCATTCATCAAAGCATCGTTGTGATAAGTTTCGACAAAATCGAGCGCGATTCTAAAGTAGGTCGCTTTAATTGAGCGGAATGTTTCAGTGTTAAAGGTCTTGCCGTGAGTTGCCAGTTTTCTAAATAAGGCCTTTGAGATATCGATCGACATCTTGGATAAGCCTCCCTGATCATTTTCAGCTGACAAGTCCTGGTGTTTGTGGTCGTAAACATCGGCAATGTCTACCTGGCACAGCCTATTGTTGGCGTAGTTGCGGTGCATCTCAGAAAGCACACCTATTTCCAAACCCCAGTCGCTGGGAATGCGAATGTCGTTAAGCACATCTTTACGGAAGGAAAACTCACCGGCGAGTGGGTAACGAAAGCTATCCATAAATTGTAGATACTCTAATTCGCCATAGACTTTCTTTAAGGCTCGTAATAGCGGCGTTACCAGCAAACGGCTAACGCGGCCATTTATTTTGCCTTCAGCAACGCGAGCATAGAAACCTTTACAGAACTCATAGTTGAAGCGAGGGTTGGCAACCGGGTAGATCAGTCTTGCTAATAGTTCTCTGTCATAGGTAACAATGTCGCAATCGTGCAGAGCGACTGATTCAGATCGGTCAGACGCTAGCGTGTAGCCCATGCAGTACCAAACATTTCGTCCTTTTCCTAACTCTTTTGGTGCCAGGTTTAAGGCTTGTAATTCAGCATCAATCGCTTTGAGTCGTGGACCTTCATTCCAGAGGACGCGGTGATGTTGCGGTAATTGGCCAAAGAACTTTAAAGCGTGCCGGTACTGCGCCTCGTTAGCTCGATCTAAGCCAATAACGATTTCTGATAGATAGTCGGCACCTTCGAGGTGGCTGACGATCTTGGGTAGTGCCTCACCTTCGAGTTCGGAGAAAAGAGATGGAAGAATCAAGGACATGGGGCGTTGTTTACTAAAGCCCCTTAACTCATCTTCCAAATCATCCAGAGGGCGACGTGATAGGTTGTGTAGGGTGGTGACAATGCCGTTTTGATAGAAATCAGCCATAATGATTTTCTCTCTAACTGTAGATAATGTTGTTTACGCCTTGGGCCCAGCCTTTCGGGCCACAATGCTCGCTAACTTGGTAGCCACTAGTACGGGCTAAACTTGGTGGAGCGTGAGCTGGAGAGCGGATAATGAGCGCTCTATCAGCAAGCTCCAACATGGCGACATCATTAAGACTATCGCCAATTGCGAGTGTTTTTAAGTCGCAGGGAATGGAAAAATTAATGAACTGTTTGACCAGCCAAGATAAGGCTCGGCCTTTATCGTGATCTCCGTTCAAGCATAGGAAACGCCCTCCTTGAAGAACGGTGCCTCCCTTATTTTCCAGATAAGTAATGAAGGATTGCTTATCGGAATGATTGCCTAGCCATTGAATTGGCTCACTGTACTCGCGCTCATTCGCTTGCTTGGCTTGCTCGACGCTAAGCCCTGTTAGCTCGGCAAGCGCTTGCTCGCTCATCGCTGCAAAATGGTTAAATTGCTGCGGAAAATCCTTTTTGGCTTGTTCGAGAATACCGAGCCAGTGTTGACGTGTTTCTGATAAGCCATAAACCCAGTATCCGTTTTGCTCGTAGCAAGCTTCTGGTTTACAGGGAAAATAGTCCGTAGGGATCAAGACAGCAGCGCCATTTTCAACAATAAACGGTTGCTGGTTTTTGATTGCTTTTCTGAGCTTGAGCACCTCGGTACGAGTTTTACTGGTGGCAAAAATAACAGGAATATGATCTGCCTTTAGTTTCCCCAGCAAGGCTTTGGCTTCGGCATATTGATAGCTTTCATGGTCTAGTAAGGAGCCATCTAAATCAGTAAATATTAACCATTGCTTCATATTGATTCTCCTTTACTCTATTCTCTTCAATCAAGAGTTTAACTAACTTTGTCCTAGAGTTTAAATGTCTAAACCTCTAGGCATAAGGTGCTTTACAACCTTTCGTGAATTGTCCAGATTCAGTACGTGATGGCAGTGCTCAGGAAGGCAATCTAAACTATGTCTAGTCAGGCGCTCATAGTGCTGAATAAATGTTTCGACTTCCTCAGGGCTCATGATTTTGCTGTGTGTTTGATCCGTATCAAAAGAGCTTTTCTGACGAAGTTTCTCTTCTTGTTCCAGTCGCCACTGATATACACAGTCGAAGCTTGGCGCTTGTAACATGATCAAGCAATCAATTTGATTCCATAAAGACGGATAGTGGCTTGAGAGTTGATCGTTGACATATTGTCGCCAAGTGCCACTTTCGTCTTGTGTTGATTCAAGTTTGTTGATTGCTTCTTTAAGTCGCTCCTCAGCTTGAGCGGGGATCCCCAGACACCAGCCTTCCAAAATAATTATATCTAAAGGTGCTTCTACTTTTGGCCAGCTGCATTCTGGAAAGCGATCATCGGTAGCTTTATCGAATCGAGGTATAGAGATCTCTTGGTTGTGACTTTTTAGTGCATGCAGTGTATTCAGGGCCAAATTTAGGTCGTGGGTGCCGGGCACGCCTCGTGTTTTAAGCATGGGGTGAATGTCGCGTGCCAAGTGCTGGCGTTGGTCGTGCGTAAGGTAAAAGTCGTCGATAGAGATGGATAGACTCTTTAAACCTTCGGCCTGGAACGACAGGGAAAGGTAGTCTGCCAAAGTAGTCTTTCCAGAGCCTTGGCAACCATTTAATCCAACAATTATGGTTTTTTGTGCACCTTTATGGTGCTTGATAATAGTCTTAACCAGCGGGTCAAACCAAATTGAGGCCTGAGTTAAATAGGACTCAGGTAGCTTGTTGCCCTTTATAAATGCCTGTTTGTCAGCTGTCTTCATGGTAGGGAGCCTATCACTACTCAATAATATAAGTGGGATAATGCATTAACCGTTCCGGTTTTTAAGTTACGGAAGAAGCTTTTGATTGGATCAGGGGGAGACAGCTTTAAATAAGGAACCATGCCTCCCTTAAAACGTCTGGGAGGCATGGGCTAACTTAGCGCCTAACGGAACAGATTTTCTTCATTAACCAATTCAATCGCATTCAACTGATGGTAAATACTATCATCGTAGGCACCATTTGAGATGATGCGTTGTCTGTGACGCTCAAAGATCTTGTTGTACTTCATTATGCGGCTGCCATAAGCAGACCAGGCTTGCTCTTTGGCTTGCTGAGGCCATGATTCGAGTTCAATTTGTGCAGTTTCTAGTTGAGAAACATGCGGGCCTCCCCAAATCATTGACATGGCGAGTGCTCCCATACCGTGCATATCGGGGTGATTCTTCATAGCTTCAATTTGCTGGGGAGTCATTGAGGCAAATGTTCCCATATGCTCCACACTGCGCTTAAGTGCTTTGTAGTAATCTTCCATTGCGTCTTCATCGTAGTTGTCGACGCTAATATTTACATTACGTGTTCTAACATTAACGACAGGTGCTGCAGCAACGACAGGGGTGACAACAGGTGCAGTGTATTGCTGAGTTGCTTGGGGCATTGGGTCGTCTTCACCACCGATCGTTAGACGACCACCTTTACCTAGTCCGCCTTTTACCGTTTGGGCTTTGTATACGCGAAGAGCCTTAACCATTTCATTGAAGGAGTCAGCGAAGGCTGCGGTAACAACCTTACCTTCAGGAGTCTTAGAAAATCCACCTACGCCGACAGCAGCACCGCCACCAAATAGGCCGCCAAGGAAACCGAAGTCATTGTTTTCAGCGCTACCATTTGCCGAAGAAACCTGAACACCAGAACGGTTTTCGATAAGCGTTAAATTGGTTTCGGCTTCATTTGAACTCATTTGACCGGCCGCAAGCTTGCCTAGTGATCCGAAACTGCCAAGTACTGCGCCAAACCCGCCGGTTTTTTCTGCAAACAAGACAGAGGGGCTAAGTGTAAAATCAGCTGCTACCATTTGACCGCCGCCAAAATTACTACCAGAGCGCAGTTGACCAGAATTCATTAGTTGACGTTCACGGTTCATTGCATTCATTGCCGCGCCACGTTCAACGATGACAAAACAGTTTGATTGCTGAATCATGAGTCTTAGGACCGGGACAGTACTTCCTAGTCTTGGATATTGCTGTTTGTAAGTTCCCCACCATGGTAGTGAGGTATCTTCAAAGATAGACAGTGTGCCGAGTGTTTCTTCACACTTTTCGAGTTCTGTGTTGTTATCTACGCTACTTTCACCAGCAGCACTGCCAGTAACGACACCGCTTCCGCCACCACCTAGGGAAGGCATGGTGCTACAAGCAGATAGCAAGATTGATGCGATAGTTATGGATATAACGCTTATTGATTTGATGGGGTTAATTCCGACTTCCTTTTAAA
>NZ_LWGJ01001737.1:0-750 GCF_001635845.1 Oleiphilus sp. HI0132
GCAGCAACCAAAAAGGGCGACATGCCAAGAGCAAGGCGCGTCTTAAGCGCTTTGAAGAGCTTAACTCTTCC
Source organism: Oleiphilus sp. HI0132 (assembly GCF_001635845.1). Taxonomy (NCBI): domain Bacteria; kingdom Pseudomonadati; phylum Pseudomonadota; class Gammaproteobacteria; order Oceanospirillales; family Oleiphilaceae; genus Oleiphilus; species Oleiphilus sp. HI0132. Next base: position 72 of record NZ_LWGJ01001737.1, read on the forward strand.
GACCTACAGAAACGCAACGAGACCATGGAAATTTACATTCCACCAGGGCCACGCCTGGGTGATGTTGTTATCGAGCTCGATGGTGTCAGTAAGCAATACAAAGACAAGCTGCTATTCAAAGATTTGAGCTTTAGTGTTCCACCCGGAAGCATTGTCGGTGTAATTGGTGGTAACGGTGCAGGTAAATCTTCACTATTCAAGCTGCTAGCAGACGTAGAGCAACCCGACTCAGGCACTATTCGTTTGGGTGATACTGTTAAGCTGGCTTTCGTTGAACAAACGCGTGACCTGGACAATTCCAAGACGGTATGGGAAGAAGTCAGTGACGGTAACGATATGATCACTATCGGCAATTACCAAACACCATCTCGTGCTTATGTCAGTCGTTTCAACTTCCGTGGTAATGACCAGCAAAAGAAAGTGAATGAGCTGTCTGGTGGCGAGCGTAACCGTCTACATTTAGCCAACGTGCTTAAGCAAGGTGCGAACGTTCTACTACTCGATGAGCCAACCAACGATCTTGACGTAGAAACACTACGAGCACTGGAAGAAGCCGTCTTGGCATTCCCTGGTTGCGCAATAGTGATTTCGCACGACCGTTGGTTCCTCGATAGAATTGCAACGCATATATTGGCTTATGAAGGCGATAGTGAAGTGGTCTGGTTTGAAGGCAATTACA
>NZ_LWGJ01001738.1:0-736 GCF_001635845.1 Oleiphilus sp. HI0132
TCGCCTGGTATCAAGTTTGCTACCTTGATGATAGGGGTTGAGGGTAAAGAGGAAAGCTACTCGTTTGAGTTGAGTGGTAATGTGATAGGGGAAGCTGATTTTAGCTCAAGTGTGGGTGAGGGAGTGTTTTTCTTTATAGAGAAGCAGAATGAGTGGGATTTACAGGGAGATATTGTTTCCGAATTAGTGTCAGACTACACCCTATATGAGCAAACGATGTTGATTGGTAAGGTTGATGGTAGCGGCCAATTGAGCTTTGACTGGAAAGTAGATGATACGAGTGTAATGGATGTCTCATTGTGGATAAATGGTGAAGAGCTTAGTGAATATAAGCCGGCTGAGGCTTATGGTCGTGAGACTATCGTGTTACCTGAAGATCAGGTCAATACTGTTGAGTGGCGCATGGCTAGGGGAGAACTTTGGCGTTCTACGAGTGAAAGTTCATTAGGGGATGAAGGCAAGACCTTGTATTTGAAGTCGGTTAATTTTACAGCAGATAACCCAGATGTAGCTGAGGATACAAGTCCTAGCAATTCAAAGTCTAGTGGTGGAGCATTCCACCCACTAGCGCTAGTGTTTTTGGCAGTGCTATTTTTCTTTCGTCGAAACGCTGCAGGTATATCGAAAACCTATCGTGCCATGAGTGTGGTGATTGTAATGCTCGTTGTTTCTTCAGGTTGGGCTCGCGCGGAAAATAGGATTATTGGTGGTGTTGACGCTGAGTTTAGGGATTACC
>NZ_LWGJ01001739.1:0-683 GCF_001635845.1 Oleiphilus sp. HI0132
CTCGAAGAATAATCCCGGCATTACCCATGAAGGTACTTAGGCGACCGATGGAATCTACATTATCTGCTTGGGTCACCCAATGATAATTCTTAACGCCGTCTGCTTGCGCCTGACAACCCGCCATTGGCGTAGGCAGGTATGGTAGTAAACGCTCACCTACAGCAACTGGGCCAGAACCTGGTCCACCGCCACCGTGAGGTGTTGCAAAGGTCTTGTGCAAGTTCATATGCAGCACGTCAAAACCCATATCGCCCGGGCGTACTTTACCCAAGATCGCGTTCAGGTTCGCACCATCGTAATAAAGCAAACCGCCCGCGTCATGAACCGTCTTGGCAATCTCTTCGATCTGTCTTTCGAACACGCCGCAGGTCGAAGGGTTAGTCATCATGATCCCGGCTGTTTGTGGGCCAACTGCTTCTTTAAGCGCTTCCAGGTCAACATCACCGCCTGACTTTACAGGGATCTCTTTTACCTTATAACCACACATTACCGCTGTAGCAGGGTTTGTCCCATGAGCTGCTTCTGGAACGATAATTTCAGTTCTTCCAAAATCTTCACGTGCTTCGTGATAGGCTTTGATCATCGCAACACCGGCGAATTCACCTTGTGCACCGGCCATAGGGCTTAGTGATACACCCGCCATACCCGTCACTTCTTTAAGTACTTCCTGAAGCTCATAGACA
>NZ_LWGJ01001740.1:0-787 GCF_001635845.1 Oleiphilus sp. HI0132
CTTCCCGATACATTTGCTAGCAGAATAGCAAATTCGTCTCCGCCAAGGCGGGCAATCGTGTCTTCCTTTCGAACGCTTTGTTTGAGTCTGCTGGCTAAGGTGACAAGAAATTGATCGCCGATATCGTGTCCGAGCGTGTCATTGATTCGTTTGAAGTGATCGATATCTAGGCCGATTAGCGCAATCTCGGATTTGTGTCGAATTGCTGATTGAATCGCTTGGGCGCAGCGGTCTTCGAATAGGCGTCTGTTAGCCGTATCGGTAAGTGCATCGTAGTGAGCGAGGTAGTGAAGTTGATTTTGAGTTTTTCTGATGTCGGAAATGTTTTGGCCAATCAAAAGAAGCTGCGTCTGCTGGGATTCACCGTCATGATTGCTAAGGTGGTTCATGTTCCAGAGCATGGTGTGCGAAAGCGAGTCGCCACTGATAATCTCGCATTCCATATTTTCTTTACTAAGGCCGCTTTCGAGTACCTTGGTAAATTTCCATGCTGTCTCGTCCTGAATATTTTCTGGAACAAACATATCGATGAAATTATTGCCTAGCACTTGTTCTTTAGTATAAGAAAACTGAACTTCGGCTGCTGCATTCCATTGTTTAATTTTGAACTTCTTATCAAGTACGATGATCGGGATGCCGGCAGTTTCGAATAGTGCTCTGAAACGAGACGAGGTGTTTTGTAGACTCTTTTCTGCCTGCTTTCTGATGTAAACCTCATCGCGAAGTTCTTGGTTGGCGCTAAGTAAATCTTGTGTGCGTTGTTGAACAATATCTTCGAGCCTCGCTT
>NZ_LWGJ01001741.1:0-1280 GCF_001635845.1 Oleiphilus sp. HI0132
CATGGGCATCTGGAAGCAACGATATACCTGACTCCTTGTATCACTTCCCGATTTGCGTTTAAGGTCTCGAACGAGTAGTAATTCGGATAGATTCCTTTTGCTTCTCCATCGTCAAATGAGCGCTCATCGCCATCATTATTGGTACTTGCTCTAACAAAATACTCGCCGACCGGGATATTCTCAAAGCGATAGCTGTATACACCGTCAGACAAAGATCCTGCCACGGTAGATGTAGCAAAAATAGGTTCTTCTGGCAAAGCGTTCAAAACCTCATCTAAGGCAATAAGCGATATATAAAGATTACCGACCGATTCGTTACCAGAAATAGTATTCGATGCGATTACATCAAGCGATGCAGTTTGCACCGCACCATCATTTATTTGATATTCTATGATCAAACTACCTTTCTTAAAGGTGTTTACTGGAATCGCTGCACTATTAATTTCTACCGTATAGATCCCTAAACCATTGGAATCTGTATCATCCTGACGAACATCTAACCAACTGGCGTCAGCTTCACTTGGTGTAATACCGGAGACAATAACGCTACCATTGCCTGGGTTAGACAAATATAGCTTTGCATTGACAGCATCATTAAAGAAAGAGAACGATTGCGGAAAGTAATACAAGGAGTCAGGTATATCGTTGCTTCCAGATGCCCATGCAACGGCTTTATGCGCATTAATTAGGCCATTGCCGAAACTGGATGAACCACCAATCAAGTCAGTGATGAGGCCGTTCTCTAATGCGTAGCTAAAACTTGAAGCATTGAGATCAGGATCTACCGACTTCATTAGCGCAGCCACACCTGAAACATGGGGGGCGGCCATTGAGGTTCCTAGGTACTCACTATATCCCGCCCCAGAGACAGTACTGATAATACCTTGCTGACCTTCAATCGTAGATTGCTCGTTGGAAGAGCCGCCGGGCGCTGCCACATCAATGTATGTTCCGTAGTTAGAAAAACCGGATAAGGCTAACTCTGACGTCACCGAACTCACTGCCGTCACACCGTCAAATGCAGCCGGATAAAACTTTTCGCTACTCGACTCATTCCCCGCTGCAGCAATTACGATAATGCCTTTAGCAATAACTGCATCGATTGCGGTCTTCAAGGTATCAGAGAAGCCTTCGCCACCGAGAGAAAGATTGATCACATCGGCAGGGTCACTAGGCAGCTCACCGCTATCATTGTCTAAGCCTCCTGCATACATGATCGCATTCGCCAAGTCCGCATCGGTTCCTTGGCTAACACCGTCTTCATTTTCTACCCCTAGAAC
>NZ_LWGJ01001742.1:0-825 GCF_001635845.1 Oleiphilus sp. HI0132
ACCTGAGCGCTCCAATGACGAGCCTAGTATCTTATGCGAAATGGCCGTTAAAGCAGCCAAAGATGCGCTCAAAAATGCAAACAAAACCGTCGCTGATATCGATGCCGTCATCGTCGCTTGCTCGAATCTACAGCGCGCTTATCCAGCTGTCTCAATTGAGGTTCAAAGCCAACTTGGTGTAGAAGGCTTCGCATATGATATGAATGTGGCGTGCTCATCGGCCACATTTGGCCTTCAGGCTGCGCTCAATGCTGTTCAGTGCGGTTCTGCCAGGGCTGTATTGTTAATAAACCCGGAAATCTGCACAGCGCATTTAAATTTTCGTGATAGAGATAGTCACTTTATCTTTGGTGATGTCTGTACCGCAATCGTGATAGAGAGAGCTGACACAGTATCTTGTGATGACTCGTTCGAAGTTGTCAGCGCAAAATTAAAGACAACCTTCTCCAATAATATTCGTAATAATTTTGGATTCCTGAATCGTTGTGCTCCCGGCAGTGAAGGCTTTAGTGATAAGCTATTTGTTCAGCAAGGGCGAAAAGTATTCAAAGAGGTATCTCCACTCGTTGCTAAAATGATCAATGAGCACTTGGCGGAAAACGAGCTTAGCGCTGAACACCTAAAACAGATGTGGCTCCATCAAGCTAACTTAAGCATGAATCAGCTTATCGCCAAGCGTGTATTAGGTCGTGCAGCAGAGGTTTCTGAGGCACCTGTTATACTGGATGAATATGCGAATACTAGCTCGGCCGGTTCTGTGATTGCATCTCATAAGCATCGATCAGAACTCGAAACCGGTGATTATGGTGTACTTTGCTCTTTCGG
>NZ_LWGJ01001743.1:0-1398 GCF_001635845.1 Oleiphilus sp. HI0132
TCTAATATTTGCGGCAGCTTTGTCCAACAAGCGCTGACGCGCCTCTTTACTCGCCCAAGCACAATGAGGGGTAACAATTAAGTTTGGAATTTCTCTATCCAGTAGTACATTTCCACCCTTAGGCGGTTCAACGGATAAGACATCTGTTGCTGCGCCGGCCAAGCGGCGTTCTTTCAATGCCTCGGCCAAAGCGTTTTCATCCACAATGCCACCTCGAGCAAGATTTAATAAATAGGCCGAAGGCTTCATTTTAGACAGGGCATTGGCATCGATTAGATTTGTAGTTTCATCACTCAGCAGGCAATGAATAGATAAGACATCAACTTGCGGCAATAGCTCTTCCAAAGCCAAGCGAGGATAGCCATCAACACTTTCCAAGCTTTGACCGGAACGAGCTGCCAGTATAACCTTCATGCCAAAGCCTTCGGCCATTTTTGCAACACCCTGTCCAAGGTCACCATAACCGAGCAGGCCAAGCGTCTTGCCTTCCAGTTCAACAATAGGGTAGTCCATCAAACAAAAAATCGGACTTGTACACCAGCGTCCATCTTGAACATCTTTAGCGTAATCCAATAAACGGTTTGTTAGTGCCAGCAACAAAGAAAAGGTATGCTGAACAATAGCCGGGCGCCCATACTGTGTGACATTACAGACCCTAACACCGGCCTCTTTAGCCGCTTGCAAGTCAATATTGTTCGTCCCTGTCGCCGTAACGGCTATCAGCTTTAGGCTGGGGTTACTTGTTATTTCTTTCTTCCCCAATAGCACTTTATTGACAACGACCACCTCAAAGCCTTTTATTCGTTCACAGACATTCGCTGATTCCGTCGTATCATAAGATTGATATTGGCTAAATGAAGACTCGATATCACTCAGGTCCAGACCATCTCCCATACTTGCTACATCAAGGAAAACCCCTTTCATCGCGCCACCTGCCTTAAGATCAATTTTGCTTCGCCAAGAAAAACGAGAGTATGTCATATCAAGCTAATTGATGACAAAAACCTGTTTAGGTACCCGAAGCTTTTTTCTTTCTAAGAGCTTGAGCTGACAATATGCGGTGTCTGTTGCCACTTTCGAATGAAGGCCGGGATTTCGGGTGCTGGGATTGGCTTAGAATAGAAAAAGCCTTGAGCATAATCACAACCAAGCCCGATTAATGACTCTTCCTGCTTCTTAGACTCGATACCTTCAGCCAAGACCTCGATAGATAAGCTATCAGCTAAGGTAATGATACTCTTGACCAGTGCTTGATCAGAGCTGTTGTTAATTAACTCATTGACAAACATACGGTCAATTTTAATCTTTGACAGGATATGGCTGAATTTTTTGATATAACCAAGAGACGAATAACCTGTACCAAAGTCATCAATACTGAATTTAAGCCCTGACTTAAGT
>NZ_LWGJ01001744.1:0-874 GCF_001635845.1 Oleiphilus sp. HI0132
GTCTAGCAAATCTTTGCTTTCGAAGTCGATACTGCCGTCTGTTACTTCATAAGCTTCATTGCCTGCAAGCACTTGCGATAAAGTACTTTTACCCGAGCCGTTTGGCCCCATAATCGCGTGAACTTCGCCTGCCTTCACTTCAAGGTTTAAGCCTTTCAGGATTTGTTTGCCTTCAACATTGGCATGTAAATTTTCGATCTTTAGCATTGTCTCTCTCTTTAATGCTTTTGGTCATCCCCGCCAGGGCAGGGGCCATTGTATTTTAATTGATTTAGAGTCTTATTAACCGACGGAGCCTTCAAGGCTGACTTCTAATAGTTTTGTTGCTTCGACAGCAAATTCCATCGGTAGCTCTTTAAATACTTCTTTACAAAATCCGTTAACGATCATTGATACTGCATGTTCCGCATCAATGCCACGTTGCTGACACAAGAACAGCTGGTCATCACTAACTTTCGATGTGGTGGCTTCGTGTTCAACGACTGCTGATTTATTCTTACTTTCGATGTAAGGGAAAGTGTGAGCGCCACACTTATCACCAATCAATAGCGAGTCACACTGAGTATAGTTTCGAGCGTTCTCGGCGCCAGGGCCAATACGAACCAAACCGCGATAGCTGCTGTCACTCTTACCGGCTGAAATACCTTTAGAAATGATAGTGCTTGAGGTGTTTTTACCCAAGTGAATCATTTTTGTTCCGGTGTCAGCTTGCTGGAAGTTATTGGTCAGTGCCACAGAGTAGAATTCACCAACACTGTTATCACCTCGCAAAATACAGCTTGGATACTTCCAGGTAATTGCTGAGCCGGTCTCAACCTGAGTCCAGCTAACCTTGGAGTTTTTACCGATACAAGACGCGCGCTTGGTCACAAAG
>NZ_LWGJ01001745.1:0-897 GCF_001635845.1 Oleiphilus sp. HI0132
CAAAGGTAAAGTTCTGATGTTCAAAAGCGTCTAGAATCTCTTCACTAATTTCGTGTATTGCTTGAGCAACTGATATAGAAGGATTTAGCTCACTGACGATAGGAACTGTCGAAACACAATGACCAATCAAAGAATTCGGAGCGATACCGGGTTGTGCTGCGGTTGGCATTCCTACTGCTAAAAAGGACTCTCCTGTCCAGCGCTGCAAGGCAATAAAATAGATCGCCATTGTATAAGCGCTTAGGCTGCATCCTATGCTGGCTGCACTTTTCTTAATTTCAGTGATTAGATCTAGGTCGACATCAACATCTATTCGGCGCGCATTGAAGGTTCTATTCTTGGGGCGGTCTTTATCTAATATAAGCTCGTAATCGGGAATTCTTTTTGAAAATTTATCTAGCCAATATTGTTTGTCCTCGTTCTCTGAAGATTGACCTGCAAAATCAACAAAAGAGTATGCTTCTTCTAAATCAGCCGAATTTCCCTTTACGGTGCTATTGTAAAAGGCTGACAAATCTGCGATCACGATGCCAAGAGACCAGCCATCACAAATAATATGATGAGCAGTGAATATCAGGTAGTGACAGGTATCCGACTCTTTCAGTAAGCGAACTCTGAATAAAGGGCCATTGACTAGGTCCAGAGGCTCGCGGGCTTCGCTTTCAATAAGTTCTTCAAGAGCTTGTTTTTCAATATTTTCTAAGCCGCATTGAATTTCCTGATAGTCGAATACTCTAAAGCTTGTGCCATCTTCAGAAAAACTGGCTCTGAGAGCATCATGCCTTGCAACGGTTAGCTCAAGTGCATTGATGAGAGCAGGCACTCTGAGCTCTCCTTTAAACTTTAAGGTAAAGGATTCGTTAAAAGCACTTGAAGCCTTTGGATCCATCAGGACAG
>NZ_LWGJ01001746.1:0-822 GCF_001635845.1 Oleiphilus sp. HI0132
CATCATTATCTACGGCTTTTTTAAATACGTACTACGACCACGAATCATCGCACATGCAGAGCACGGAAATCTAAAAGACAAATCGAAAGAAACCGCGCTCGCTGCAGTAAATGTGTTGCTGTTAATCGGAACAGTGGTAGTCACTCTATTTGTATGGGGTTTTGACTTCAAAGGACTCCTGACATTGTCTGCCAGTATTCTGGCGGTCACTGGTGTGGCGTTATTCGCCGGGTGGTCGGTACTAAGTAACATCACCTCATTTTTTATTCTTTTAGTGCAAAAGTCATTCAGGCGTGGCAACTTCGTCAGAGTGATTGATGGCGATAATTACGTCGAGGGGTATATTTCTGAAATTAACTTATTCAGCACTAAACTAATCAGTGAAGCGCGTGAAGTTATTATATATCCAAACAACTTACTTCTAACCAGACCAATGCTCGTCAATCCTAGAGATCGTTTAAAAGGGATTGGTAAATTGCAGTCTGAAGAGTACAAAGAAGACAAACAGTCTTAATTTAGAATAACCCGAGTTGCCTAGTTATTCAAACAATTACTTAGCGGGATACGAAGCGGGCAATACGACGACCAGTTGATCTATCGAAAGCGCTTAAGAAGAAAACTCAGAGATTACACCTCGAATATACCCCCTCATGCCCAAGCCGCCAAAAAAGCTGACGAGTGGCTAGTCAGCGAAGGCAAGGCGCCACGTTATGAAAATGGCGGCTGGGTCTCTTATTGTTATACCGTGAATGGGCCTGAGCCTATAGAACACCTTGTATCACCACTTGATTATGACCTGTATCTCGCCAGACAAATCGCACC
>NZ_LWGJ01001747.1:0-20496 GCF_001635845.1 Oleiphilus sp. HI0132
CGACGATGATACACCTGAGGGTGTAGAGTCCGGTACCGTTAAATGGTTCAATGTGAATAAAGGTTTTGGTTTTATTACGACCGATGCGGGCGAAGATGTTTTTGTTCACTTCCGTTCAATTCGTGGTCGCGGTCGTCGCTCATTGCGTCAAGGCCAAGCAGTGCGCTTTGATTTGAGTGAGGGTGAGAAGGGTATGCAGGCAGACAACGTTTCGGTTGCCAAGTAAGCCTCTAGCTCTTTAGCTTCTACAGAAAAGGCTTATCCCCAGCGGATAAGCTTTTTTTCGTTTCGGGTGATGGCATTCCAATATTCACCTGCTTCATCTTCCCCTTCTTGCCAGCTATGTGCGGCACACCTGACCTCAAGTTCATACATCTCTAACAGGCTTAGTGCGCAGGCTTCATCATTGTCCCAAGGTGTTTCAGACGATTTGAACCAAACACTGCAATAAGACTTTCCTGCTGCACAGGGCGTAACGACGATAGGGATCTTATTCCCTTCGCGTGAAAGGGTGCCCGAGATACTTTTCTTTTCGGATAAGCTGCTTGCTTCAAGGTTGATATCGATGGTTGTAAAGTGAGTATTTAGCCAGGCGAGCAATTCACTGTTGTTTATGTTCTTTATGTATATTTCTATATCGGGCGTTATCATTTATTTGTCCAAGAAATTCTGGATTCTGCTTACGAGAAGGCGAATATAGCAGTAAAAGGCGATGATAGCGCTAGGCACGCTAAGAATAAGACCAATTAGCGCAAGTAATTCCTGCTTTTCAGATGCGGGCAAGAGAATATTAACGTATACAATTGTTCCGAGGCCTGCCAGGGTACAAATGGCACTGATCAGAAAGTATTTAAAATAATTCTGCTGATTATGTTTTTTAGACGACACGGTAGTGGCTTTTAAACTCTTATTAGTGATCAGTACTGATAGTGGCTGATTTACTTCTTCTGAAATATATCAAACTGTATGTCTAGCTGTAAGTCTAGAGTATCAAGGGACTCAAGTAGAGCTCTTTTTTCCGGTTTACAGCGCCAGTAATGCGGTGTCATTGAAAACAAGTTAATGATGTCTTGTGAGCTAGGTAGTTGAATTGTTTGCTCAAAGTAATCAGTCTTCACATGCTGAAGGCTCGTAGGGAGGCTTTCAAATTCTGTTCGCGTTTCGGCTTTGAGTTCATCGTAGATAACACGGCGAAGCTCTATTAGATGTCTAGGGCCGGTATTTACAAGGATCACATGACCGCCGGGGCGAACTGTGCGAGATATTTCTTCCAGGTCAAAATGGAAAAACAGGCCGCTTACCAGATCTTGAGAATTGTCGGCCAAGGGGATATTCGCAGCGCTACCTACCCACCAGTTAATTGATTTGTCGCGCCGGCAGGCTGATTTAATTGCAGGTGTCGAGATATCAATACCGCTTGTGTATACCTCTTGAAAATAACTAAGCAACTTGGTGTGGAGCTTGTGAGTGTAATAGCCTTCGCCACATGCTAAGTCGCAATAGTGGAAGGCTTTTTCAGAATCTTTAGCTAGCGCGTCTTCAGCATGGTGAATAAATCGCTCGGCAAGATTAGCGTAGTAGCCTTGATCAAGGAAGTCACGACGAGCGGCGACCATTTCAGTCGTATCTCCCGGGTGCTTACTCCGCTTATTTTGGCTTAATAATAAGTTGTGGTAGCCCTGCTTGGCGCGATCAAACCTATGCTTGTTGCGACAGCATAGGCCTTTTTGATCGTCTGCAAGAACGAGCTGCTCCTTACAAACGGGGCAGAGTAAATAGGGGCTTAGAGTATCCATAGTATCTTAGCGCTTGGCTTATGTTAGCAGGTGCTCCAAGATCTGCTCGTAAATCACTGACAAGTCGTTCAGGTCGGTGATACTCACGTGTTCATCAACTTGGTGAATCGTTGCGTTGAGCGGCCCAAGTTCAAGCACTTGTGCGCCCGTTGGTGCGATAAAACGGCCGTCAGAGGTTCCGCCTGAGGTTGAAAGCTCTGTGTCGATACCTTTAACTGTTTTTATCGCTTTAACCGCTGCGTCGACGAGTGGGCCCGCTGCGGTTAGGAAGGGCTCTCCGCTTAATGTCCACTGGATATCGTAATCCAGCTTGTGTTGCTCAAGCACTTTGACGACACCTGCTTTAAGTTGCTCGGCGGTGACTTCAGTAGAAAATCGAAAGTTAAAAAGTGTCTCGACAGTACCGGGTATCACGTTCGTCGCACCGGTACCGGAATTGATATTGGTGATTTGGAATGATGTCGCGGGGAAGAATTCATTGCCACTGTCCCATTCAAGTTTGCATAGGTCGTCAAGGGCAGTCATTGCCAGGTGAATAGGGTTGTTCGCCAAGTGCGGGTAGGCAACATGTCCTTGTTTGCCTTTAATGGTAAGTTTTGCGTTTAAAGATCCGCGGCGGCCGTTCTTGATCACATCACCGAGCACCTTGGTACTGGATGGCTCACCAACCAGGCACCAATCAATTTTTTCATTACGCGCCTCCAATGTTTCAACAACCTTAACGGTACCGTTTGTTGCTGGTCCTTCTTCATCGCTGGTAATTAAGTAAGCGATAGAGCCTTTATGGTCGGGATGTTTTTTAACAAAGCGCTCACAGGCGGTGATAAATGCAGCCAGGCTACCCTTCATATCAGCTGCGCCACGACCATGTAGCATATCTCCCTGAATACGGGCCGAAAAGGGTGAGTATGTCCACTCTTGTTCAGGGCCAGTAGGGACAACATCGGTATGACCGGCAAACGCAATTAAAGGTGCTTCGTTACCTTTGCGAGCCCAAAGATTGGTCACATCCTCAAAGATCATTGTCTCGGCTTTGAATCCGAGAGGAGCCAAATGACGCATCATAATATCCTGACACTCACAGTCTTCTGGTGTGACAGAGGGCTGCTGTATAAGTGCTTGGCTAAGTTGGATCGTGTCAGTTGTGGTATCACTCATAATTTGGCTCGTCGTTTTAATCGTTTTGTATATGCAAAAAAGCGCATCCATAGATGTAAGCATTAAAAAGCTTTGATTATGAGTGCGCCTTCAAGAACTGTCCTGTTAGGGCAGTGTTAGTTGCTTAGCCAGATACTAGTTGTTGGCGTGAAGCTCTTCATTCAGTTCAATGGCAGTCTTATTAGTTAAGCATTCAACTCGACCATTTGCCGAGTTTCGGCGGAACAGTAGGTCGGCTTTATTTGCTAGATCACGTGCTTTAACCGTCTCAACGACCTGGTTTTCAGCGTCAAGCATAACTACTTTTGTACCGGCAGTAATGTAGAGACCTGACTCAACAGTACAGCGATCACCTAAAGGAATGCCGATACCTGCATTGGCACCTATCAAGCTGTTCTCGCCAACCGCAATGATGATGTTACCGCCACCAGATAAGGTACCCATGGTAGAGCAGCCACCGCCAAGATCAGAGCCTTTTCCTACCATAACACCCGCAGAGATACGGCCTTCGATCATGGAAGTGCCTTCTGTACCTGCATTAAAGTTTACAAAGCCTTCGTGCATGATCGTGGTGCCTTCACCAATGTAGGCGCCAAGACGTACACGGGCTGTGTCGGCAATACGGACGCCGCCAGGTACGACGTAGTCGGTCATCTGTGGAAATTTATCAACAGACTTAACTTCAATCAATTCACCGGCTACGCGTGCTTCAAGTTGCTTTGCTGTTAATTCAGATAGGTCAATAGGGCCTTTATTTGTCCATGCAACATTTGGCAGTAAACCAAAAATACCGTCAAGATTAATGCCGTGCGGCTTAACCAGGCGATGAGACAAAAGGTGTAGTTTTAAATACACTTCAGGCGTGCTGCTAGCCTTGCCATCTTCTTCGATAATAACCACTACAGCCGGGCTTTTTGAGCCTTTCATTTGGCTTGCGATGTCAGAAAGCGCTGCGATTTTTGCTAGCTCTTCAATCTGCTCATCATTTAATTCTGTTGTTGTATTGCCGCTTTCAAGGCCTAGTGTTTCTTGGATGCTAGCAACCAAAGAGGAGTCAGGTTGGAATTGTGGTGCTGGGAAGAATGTTTCAAGCCACTCGCCTGCGCCGTTTTTGCTACCGATACCAAGTCCTAGTGCAATTGTCATGGAATACTCCTAATTAAGTAATATGTATAAGTTGTTTAAGAGAAGAGGGCTGGCCTCGTCTTTTTATTTAGTCGTTTGTCTCGAATAAATGGGCGTAACTATCAGCCTTGAATCCAAGATGAATTTGATTGTCGATCTTTAAAACCGGACGCTTAATCATGGAATTATTGCTCTGAATTAGGCGAATAGCTTTTGCGTTGTCTATATCGCTTTTGTCCTCATCGCTTAGTTTACGCCACGTTGTACCACGTTTATTGATTAGTTCATCCCAAGGTACCTGGCTAAGCCAATCTTCGAGGCTTTGCTCATCAATAGGCGTCTTCTTATAGTCATGAAATTCAAAATCAATATCATGCGATTCCAGCCACGTTAGCGCTTTCTTCATGGTATCGCAGGCTTTAATTCCGTAGATTTTTACTGTACTCATTGTTTTACCTTGTACGAAAGTTGTTTGTGGAAAGAGCGTTAAAGAGATTCAACGAATTCACGAATTCGAGTTGCCGCTTCGATGCACTCTTCTTCACTGGCAACTAAGGCCATTCTGATTCTATTTTTACCCGGATTTAGACCCTTGACGGTACGAGACAAATAGCTGCCCGGAAGCACGGTGACATGCTTTTGTTGATATAGCTTTTGAGCAAACTCTTCATCCGATATCGGTGTCTCTGGCCAAAGGTAGAAGCTCGCATCACTTTGCTTGATGTTCAGTACCGGGCTTAAAATTTCAAGAACTGCCTCGAACTTTCGTTTGTAGGCTTTACGGTTCTCTTGTACGTGAGCTTCATCGTTCCAGGCTTCAATGCTTGCTAACTGGTGTTGAATCGGCATTGCGCAGCCGTGATAAGTTCGGTATTTCAAGAAGCCTTTTAACAAGTCTGCATCACCTGCAACAAATCCTGAGCGTAGGCCGGGCAGGTTTGAGCGCTTTGACAAGCTATGAAAGACAATACAACGCTTATAATCATCTCTTCCTATTTCGGCGCAGACCTCTAGCAAACCAGTCGGAGCTTGGTCTTCATCGCAATAGATCTCCGAATAGCATTCGTCCGATGCAATAATGAAGTCATGCTTGTCGGCTAGTTTTATGAGCTTTTTAAGCGTTTCAGCGGGCGTGACAGCGCCTGTCGGGTTGCCCGGAGAGCACATGAATAGAATCTGGCAGCGGTCCCAAGTGCTATCGGCGACTGAGTCGTAGTCGGGAATGAACTGGGTATGCTCTAGTGTAGGAAGTAATTCAAGCTCAGCCCCTGCAAGATAGCTAGCGCCCTCATAGATCTGATAAAAAGGATTAGGGCTCAGCACTAAAGCTTGATTACTGGCTTCTCTATCGATGACCGCCTGAGTAAAAGAAAAAATTGCCTCTCGTGTGCCGTTTACCGGAAGAATATTATCTTCGCTGCAAAGAGTGCCGGGCTTTAGATTAAAGCGTTGTGTCGCCCAGTTTGTCATGCTCTTTCGAAACTCAGGTAACCCTTTTGTGCTTGGGTATATTGCGACTTTGCCTAGGTTATTGGTGATGCTGTCGAGCACAAACTGCGGAGAAGGGTGCTTCGGTTCACCAATAGACAAGGGAATAGCTGAATAATCTGCTGATGGTGTTACTTGCCCGAGCAGTGCTTTAAGCTTTTCAAAGGGATAGGGCTGAAGTTTATTCAAGTCTGGGTTCATGAGGTTATTTCTACCTGCTCATCTAGAAGTGTACATATGTCGTGCTGTAAGGCCTCGCAAATCATTGCGTCACTAAGCGGTTGACCGTCTGTGTCGGTAATGAAGAAAACGTCTTCTACTCGCTCGCCCAAGGTGGCAATACGTGCATTGATCAATGATAAATTATGCTTTAGAAGTGCCTGACCAATCCGTGCGAGTAGGCCTGGACGGTCAGGCGTTACAACCTCCATCACGGTACGCTGATTAATCATGTCATTGCTGAAAGTCACTTCCGTCGGGAAGGCAAAATGCTTCAGTTGGCGCGGCGTGCGGCGGCTGATTATCTCGGGGTAGTCTTCCGGGTCGTCGAGCTCTTCTATCAAGCGTGAGCGAACTTGCTCTTTTCGTTCTACATCGTTTGCTAAGGGCATGTTGTGCGCATCGGTAACAATAAAGTGGCTCAAATTGAACTCACCTCTTGATGCGCTTATGCGGGCATTTAAGACGTTAAGGTTCAGCTGCTCAAGTACAGCGGTGGTGGCGGCAAATAGATCGTCTTTGGAACGTACATAAACCATAACATGGCTGAAACCGTCACCTTGCATGGTTTGGGTGTCGCGAATGATGATCAGTGGTTCACTTGAGCTGCCATGATTAAGTACTTCAGAGATTTGCCAGACAATGTCGGCGGTTGAATCTTGAAGGAAGTAGTCGTCTTCAAAGGATTCCAATAAAGCATCGATTTCGGGTGTGGTATAGCCGCTATCGATGAGTAGGGTTCGGACTTCGCGTTTAGTGGCTTCTATCCAGTCATTGCGATCAACAGGCTTATCTGTGCCGCGACGTATTGCGCGCCTGGTTTCGATATATAACTGCTGCATCAGTGTCGCGCGCCAGCTGTTCCACAAGGTGTGATTGGTCGCAGAAATATCACAGACAGTCAAAATATATAAGTACTCAAGGTGAGTAAGGCTAGGAATTAGTTGCGCAAACTGATGAATAACTTCAGGGTCATCAATATCTTTCTTCTGCGCTGTCATAGACATTAGTAAGTGGTTTTCGACCAGCCAGGAAGTGAGTCGTGTATCGCGCTCGCTAAAATGATGGTTCTGACAGAAGTTTTCAACATCGATGGCGCCAAGTTCGGAATGGTCTCCGCCTCTCCCTTTAGCAATGTCGTGATAGATACCAGCAGTATAAAGGATTTCACGTTTAGGGATATAACGGTATAAACGACAGGCAAGTGGAAACTCTTTTTTTGCCTCAGGGTAGTCAAGATGAATCAGGTTCTTGATAAGCTGAATCGTATGCGCGTCAACTGTATAGCAATGAAACAAGTCATGCTGCATTTGGCCGATGATCTGTCCAAACTCAGGTAAGTAGCGGCCCAGTACATTGTACTTAAGCATGGCGTTTAAGGTTTTATGAAGGTCGTGCGGTGTGCGCAGTATCTCCATAAATAAGCTTGTGTTAGCCAGGTCGTTTCGGAAACTGTCATCAATAAGATATTGATGTTCACGGATTTGACGAATTGTCGTGGTTTTTATGCCAATGATCTGAGGGTTTTGTGCGAGTAGCAAAAAAATCTCTATCAACGCATAAGGTGAGCGGTCAAAAATATCTTCTGACTTAGCTTCAATATAGCCGTGATTAATTTGGAATCGTTTACCTAGTTCTTGGACACTGTCATCACTCTCGGGGTTTAGATAAAACTCATCAAAGTACTGAAGTATCACGTCAGTAAGTTCGGCTAAACCCAATACGATGCGATAGTAGCGTTGCATCATTTTCTCGACACCGAGCTTTTGCTCGTCATCTTCAAAGCCGAGTATTTCTGCAAGCTTGCGCTGGTGTTCAAATAGCAGTCGGTTTTCGTTGCGGTCGGCAATAATCTGCAGGCCATAACGAAGGGTAAGAAGAAAGGTCTCGCCGCTGACTAGCATGCGGAATTCTTCGTCTGTCAAAAAGTGGTAGCGTGAGCGTGTGCTGGGAGCTTCAGCACCAAAGTGGCGCTTAGAAATCCAGGTAATGGTCTGAATATCTCGCAAGGTGCCAGGGGAAGATTTCAGATTTGGTTCGAGGTTGTATTCGGTGCCGCTATATTTCAGGTGGCGTGCACTTTGTTCTTCGCGTTTAGCTAGAAAGTAGGCTTTAGAGGTATAAACTGCGTCGGAGTAGACCTTGTCTGAAATAATGCTCAGCAGTTCAGGGTCACCATCGATAGTGCGCGTTTCCAATAGGTTGGTCGCAATGGTGACATCGCTTTTAGCGGCTTCAATGCATTCATCAATCGTTCTAACGCTATGGCCGATGTCTAGTTTCAGGTCCCATAATAGTGTGATAAAGTCAGACAGTTTGGTGCCCAGCTGATCATCAATTTCATTCCTTACCAGGATAAGTAAGTCAATGTCTGAATGTGGTTGCAGCTCGCCTCGGCCATAACCGCCAACAGCAATAAGGCTAACATGTTGGTCGAACCCGAAGCGTGCCCATAAACCTTTAAGAATATAATCCATGAGTTTGGATTTAACTTCGATAAGCTGACGGATATCTTCGTTTGCCAGATACAGCTGATCAAGGACTTGCTTACTATCTTCCAGGATTGTCCGAACATTCAGGGCTGGTTGTGAGCAAGTACTTAAGTCAGAGACTAATGTTTGCATGTCCAGGCTAGATGCGTGGGTGAACTTTTCGAAGAGCGAGCTGTGTTGCGTCATAGTTTTATCGGCTTGTGCTTAACTTAGCAGACCTTCCTCTTCCTTACGTAAGGTCAGTATTTCACAACCGTCTGAGGTAACTAGCAAAGTGTGCTCCCATTGCGCAGAAAGCTTGTGATCTTTGGTCACGACTGTCCACTCATCTGGTAAGAGTTTGCAGTGGCGTTTGCCTTGGTTAATCATTGGCTCGATAGTAAAGGTCATGCCTTCTTTTAGCTCAAGGCCGGTGCCTGGTTTACCATAATGCATGACCTGCGGCTCTTCATGGAAAACAGCACCAATGCCATGGCCGCAATACTCGCGTACTACAGAATAGTAATTGTTTTCAGCATGCTTTTGAATAACAGCGCCAATATCGCCTAGTCTTGCACCCGGCTTAACAAGGGCAATGCCTTTGTATAAACATTCTTGCGTAATTTTGCATAGTCTTTCGGCAGCAATGCTTCGCTTGCCAATGAAAAACATTTTACTGGTGTCACCGTGGTAGCCATCTTTAATGACAGTGATGTCGACATTTACTATGTCACCACTTTTTAGCACTTTCTTGTCGCTTGGAATACCGTGGCAGATGACATGGTTGACCGAGGTGCAGATAGACTTTGGAAAGCCTTTATAATTAAGTGGTGCGGGAATGGCGTTTTGAGTATTAACGATGTAATCATGACATATCCTGTCTAGTTCACCGGTTGAAACGCCAGCAACAACGTGCTCTTCGATCATTTCCAGTACTTCGGCGGCGAGTCGCCCGGCAACCCGCATCTTTTCAATTTCTTCGTTGGACTTGATGGTAACTTTAGTATTCATAACTCGAAAAGAGAGCCTTTTGTCTAAGGGTTGTTATGGTGTCGGGAGAGCATTATAGCGCCATTTGCGACACAGACTTTTATCAAAAATGCGCCGCATTCTACCTCGAAAGGGGAGTTAATTGAATAATTATTGTTATTTGCTGGTGGCTGCTCGATTTATATTGTTAAAGGTTGAACGTAGAATGGAGTGGCCTGGCCTGCTATAAATGTAGGAATGCGCTTTTTATTTTGAAGAGGATATGGTATAAAGCGCACGCAAATTTCGGGAACTCACATCCAGCAGGGTGTCGGTAATCTCGATTGACTTAAATCCGCACACGTTTCGACACATTGATCTGGGTGCTGTGTTCTGCTTCTGCTACGGTGGTTTTGGTTCATGGTTGATTAATGGGACTCGTGGAGGTCTAACCCAAACATATTAAAGGAAAAGAACATGGCATCAGTATCTATGCGTGACCTGCTTAAAGCAGGTGTACACTTTGGTCACCAAACTCGTTACTGGAACCCTAAAATGGGTAAGTACATCTTTGGTGCTCGTAACAAAATTCATATCATTAACCTGGAGCAAACAGTTCCTGCGTTTAATGAATCTTTAGCTTTCGTTAAAAAGCTGTCAGAGGGTAAGAACAAGGTATTGTTCGTTGGTACTAAGCGTGCTGCTGGCAAGATTGTTAAAGAAGAGGCAAGCCGCGCTGGTATGCCTTACGTAAACCACCGTTGGTTGGGTGGTATGTTGACTAACTACAAAACGATTCGTCAGAGCATTCGTCGTTTCCGCGATCTTGAGACTCAAAGCACTGATGGTACTTTTGATAAGTTGACTAAAAAAGAATCTTTGATGCTGACTCGCGAAATGCAGAAGCTAGAGCGTAGTATTGGTGGTATCAAGGATATGGGTGGTCTACCTGACGCATTGGTTGTGATCGATGTTGATCACGAGCGTATTGCGATCAAAGAAGCTAACAAATTAGGTATCCCTGTTATCGGTATCGTTGATACAAACAGTGATCCAGATGGTGTTGATTACGTTATCCCTGGTAACGATGATGCGATCAGAGCTATTCAGATTTATGCAAAAGCTTTTGCTGATGCAGTGCTTGAAGGTTCTTCAAAAGGTGGTGAGTACGTTGAAGTGGCGGAAGAGTCAGCGGCATCTGAAGAAGGCGAAAAAGCAGCAGAGTAATCTTTCTGTAAGCGTTTTCTTATAAAGTGCTCAAGGGTCGGTTTTCCGGCCCTTGTTTTCATTCGTTATTAATAATGCTTCGGTTCTTATTTGGTTGAAGGTGTGTTCCGCTTGCGAACATTTTAGCGCCTTTTGGGCCCAGGTAATGGAAGCAAATTTTTTAATTTTACAGCCGCTTGGGTTGTAACGGTAAAGAGGAATTGACATGGCCGCTATTAGCGCATCAATGGTAAAAGAACTTCGTGAGCGTACAGGTCTTGGTATGCTTGAGTGTAAAAAAGCACTTGCTGAAGTAGACGGTGATATCGAAAAGGCAATTGAAGAGTTGCGTAAGAAAAGTGGTATGAAGGCAGCTAAGAAAGCTGGCCGTACAGCTGCTGAAGGTGTGGTTGTGGCTAAAGTATCTGCTGACAACGCTTCTGCAATGTTAGTTGAAATTAACTCTGAGACTGACTTTGCTGCTAAGAACGAAGGTTTCCTTGCGTTTGCAAATAACGTAGCAGGCGCTGCATTTGAAGCAGGTTCTACTGATGTTGCTGGTCTTCTTGATTCAGAGCGTGAAGCTTTGGTTCAGAAAATTGGTGAGAACATTTCTCCTCGTCGTGCTGTTAAGTCTGAAGGTGAAGTTGTGGGTGCTTATGTTCACTCTAACAATCGAATTGCTTCGATTGTTGCGCTTAAAGGTGGTACGCCTGAGTTGGCAAGAGATATCGCTATGCATGCAACAGCGGTTAATCCTCGTGTTCTTAACCCTGAAGATATGCCTGAAGAAGAGTTGAATAAAGAGAAGGATATCATTAAGGCTCAGCCTGATATGGAAGGTAAGCCAGATGCGATCGTCGAGAAAATGATGGGTGGTCGTATTAAGAAATTCCTTAAGGAAAACAGCTTGGTTGAGCAGCCTTTCGTTAAGAATCCTGAAGTTACAGTTGGCCAGTTGGCTAAAGATGGCGGTGCAGAAGTTGTTTCTTTTGTCCGTATCGAAGTAGGTGAAGGTATTGAGGTTGAAGAGGCTGACTTCGCTGCAGAGGTTGCGGCTCAGCTTAAAGGCTAATTTAGTCTGTTTACATGGGTTTGTTAACAGGTAAATGTTGAAAAGATAGTTCCACTTTTTACCAATCCTGATACAATTCCCAACCGTGCCGTATAAGAAGGGTGATATAACCATTTTTCTTATGCGGCATTATTGTATCTGGCAATTGGTTTTTATCTTAAAGTTGTCTGGGGAGTACTTGCTCATCTGGAAAGACTGTTTTTAGTGGGGGCGACTCCCCCGAAATTAAGATACGTCATATGCATATTAAGCAGGTTCTTAACCTGTATTTGTTAACTACGCTTTAAATGCCGAGAGTGATTCATGCCTGTAAATCTCCAGCCAAAATATAAACGAATTCTTCTAAAACTTAGTGGTGAAGCTCTAATGGGCGATGAGGACTTTGGGATCGATCCAAAAGTACTTGATCGCATGGCTTTAGAAATTGGTCAGCTGATTGGTATAGGTGTTCAGGTTGGCATGGTCATAGGTGGTGGTAACTTGTTTAGAGGTGCTGCCCTAAGCCAGGCTGGAATGGATCGTGTTACTGGTGATCATATGGGTATGCTGGCTACGGTTATGAATGCCTTGGCGATGCGTGACGCATTAGAACGATCCAATATATCAACGCGTGTTATGTCAGCTATCCCGATGAGTGGTGTTGTTGAGCATTACGATCGGCGCAGAGCGGTTAGAGATCTTAAAGATGGTGATGTTGTAATATTCAGCGCAGGAACGGGTAACCCTTTCTTTACAACTGACTCTGCTGCATGTCTACGAGGTATTGAGATTGATGCTGATGTTGTATTGAAGGCAACAAAAGTAGATGGTGTCTACAACGCTGACCCGATGAAAGATCCGACAGCCGTGAAGTATGATGCTTTGAGTTATGATGAAGTCTTGGATAAAAAGTTAGGTGTAATGGATCTAACGGCAATTTGTTTGTGCCGTGATCACAATATGCCTGTTAGAGTATTTGATATGAATAAGCCTGGGGTTTTGCGCAGTATTGTAGTGGGTGAATCCGAGGGTACATTGATCGAGGCAGCTGCCGACGAATAAGATCGAGCCAGTTATATAAAGAATAAAGGAAAGATATATGTTAGATGAAATTAAACAAGATGCTGAAGAGCGTATGGCAAAAAGTATTGATGCGCTAGGTGTTGCTTTTGCCAAGATTCGTACTGGTCGAGCGCACCCAAGTATTTTAGATAGCGTATCAGTTTCATACTATGGTGTAGATACACCGCTAAAGCAGGCGGCTAATATTAGTGTTGAAGATGGCAGAACTTTGGCAATCTCTGTTTGGGAAAAACCAATGGTGCCAGTGGTCGAAAAAGCGATTATAGCAGCTAACCTCGGCTTAAACCCGTCAACTTCTGGTGACTTAATACGTGTGCCAATGCCAGCTCTAACAGAGGAAACTCGTAGGGATATGGTTAAGCTAGCAAAAGCAGATGCCGAGAGTGCAAGAGTATCTGTTAGAAATATTCGCAGAGATGCTAACTCCGATATTAAAGAACTTTTGAAAGAGAAAGAGATTTCAGAAGATGAAGAAAAAAGAGCAGCAGATGGTATCCAAAAACTAACTGACACTTATGTTGCTAAAGTTGATGCTTTATTGCAGGAAAAAGAATCAGACTTGATGGAAGTATAAAAACTGCCTGTTTCGGGCGAAAGTGTGTCCAATGCTTTCGCTCGTTAAATTTCGTGTTATTAAGTATTGGGTTGGATAGATAAATTGAGTGAGCACATTCCTCTAAGCTCAGGGAGTAAACCTAGACACGTTGCTATCATTATGGATGGTAATAATAGGTGGGCTAAGCAGCGCAAAAAGATAGGGATTTCTGGGCACAAGGCAGGCGTAGATGCGGTTAGAGATGTCGTTAAAGCTTGTGTTGAGGAAGATATAGAGGTGCTGACTCTATTTGCCTTTAGTAGTGAAAACTGGAGGAGGCCCGCCGAAGAGGTTGGTGCGTTAATGAAGCTTTTCCTTTTTGCCTTGCAGCGAGAAGTTAAGAAACTGCACTCAAATAATATCCGCTTGCGAATTATTGGTGATCGAGAGCCGTTTAGTGATGTGCTTCAGGAGCATATGGCGAAAGCGGAAGAACTAACAGAAAATAATGATGGTATGACTCTGGTCGTTGCCGCTAACTACGGTGGGCACTGGGATGTCGCGCAAGCGACGCGGAAAATTGCCCATAAAGTTGCTTCCGGCGAGATTGCGGCTGAAGATGTGAGCGAAGACTTAATTCAATCACATATCTCTTTGGGTGACTTGCCTTTACCTGATTTAATGATTCGCACTGCGGGTGAGCAGCGCATCAGCAATTTTATGTTATGGCAATTGGCCTACGCAGAATTCTATTTTTCCGATTTGTACTGGCCCGATTTCAAGAAGGAACAGATGCTGGAAGCCTTAAAAGCCTATGCTGGACGAAAGCGGCGCTTTGGGCAAACTGATGATCAGTTGGATCAGGCCGAGTAAATAATCACGGGACTCTTTTTGTGTTAAAACAACGAATAATTACAGCTTTAATTCTTGCTCCACTTGTTTTGGGGGGTGTTTTTTTACTGCCTCCAGAGTATTTTTCTTGGTTTGTCGCAGCTATTGTTATTTTAGGTGCCTGGGAATGGGCTAACCTTTCAGGCGTGAGCGCTTCTGCAGCGCGAGTGGTTTATGCTCTCGTTATGGCGGTTTTCCTATTTTTGCTTGTCGGCAGTATGTCTCTTCCCTGGGTATTAACACTTTCTGTTGCATGGTGGGCCTTGGCATGTGTTCTGGTCATGACTTTTCCAGAATCATCTTCCCTGTGGAAGGGGAAAATAGTTCAGTTACTGCTTGGTTTTGTTGTGCTTGCTCCTTTGTGGAAGGCTTTAGTTTTTCTACGCTCAAGTGAATATGCGCCCTTAGCTGACTTAAATGTTCTTTGGCTTATTTTTTATATCTTGATGTTAGTGTGGGCCGCGGATACGGGGGCTTATTTCGCTGGCCGAGCTTTTGGTAAGAAGAAATTAGCACCAAAAGTTTCCCCTGGAAAATCGTGGGCTGGAGCCTGGGGCGGTCTGGCTGCTTGTCTATTGTTATCTCTGATTGCTAGTAATTTGCTAGAACATAATTTCGCAATGACTATACAGTTTGCAGTCATTTCAATTATTACTGGTTCAATCTCAATAATTGGTGACTTAACAGAGAGTATGTTTAAGCGACAACGCGGTATTAAAGATAGTAGTAATCTGCTTCCTGGTCATGGCGGTGTGCTTGATCGTATTGATAGCTTGGTTGCCGCGATTCCAGTGTTTGTCTTTGCTTTATACAATCTCTCTTGGGTCGCCTAGTGTTATTCTACTTTTCGCAAACTCTCAGTAATTCAGGTTATTAAGTGTCGACTATTCAAAGTGTATGTGTCTTGGGGGCGACCGGCTCTATTGGTCTAAACACGCTCGACGTGATTAGTCGGCACCCAGACAGGTATCGGGTATTTGCTCTGACGGCGCATCGCAGTGTCGAGCAAATGCTAGCTCTGTGTTTGAAGCACTCCCCAAGTATTGCGGTTATGGTGGATGAAGATGCTGCGCAATGCTTGCAGGGTGAGTTGCTAAAACATGCTTCTGATATCAAAGTTTTGGCAGGTGCGGAGTCTCTGGAATGTGTGTCCGCACATGATGATGTTGATGTCGTCATGGCTGCAATCGTTGGTGCAGCCGGGCTAGAGGCGAACCTTGCTGCTGCTAGAAAAGGTAAGAAAGTTTTACTAGCGAATAAAGAGTCCTTAGTTATGTCTGGCCAGCTCTTTACGGAAGAGGTGAGTCGTTCAGGTGCAACGCTATTGCCTATCGATAGCGAGCACAACGCGATATTTCAATGTCTTCCTGGTTCCTATCAGTGTGGCCAGTCTTTAGAACGAGAAGTGCAGCGTGTATTGCTCACTGCCTCAGGTGGGCCTTTCAGGGGGTGGTCTCGTGATCGCCTTAGTACGGTGACGCCAGAACAGGCCTGCGCACACCCAAACTGGCAGATGGGAAGTAAAATCTCAGTAGATTCTGCCACGCTTATGAATAAGGGTTTGGAGCTAATCGAAGCGTGTTGGTTGTTCGATATCAGTCCGAAAGATATCGAGGTTCATGTTCATCCTGAGAGTATTGTTCATTCCATGGTTGAATACTTGGATGGCTCGGTCATAGCGCAAATGGGAAGCCCCGATATGCGTACACCAATTGCCTATGGCTTGGCGTGGCCCGAAAGAATTGCCTCAGGTGCCATTTCATTAGACTTATTTGAAGTTGCTCAACTAAACTTTGAAAAGCCTGATCTTGAAAACTTTCCCTGCCTTAAGTTGGCTCAAGAGGCTTTTGATGTTGGTGGTACTGCGTGTACGGTCTTAAATGCTGCGAATGAAGTTGCTGTCGCGTCCTTTCTAAAAGGTAATGTCTCCTTTACTGCTATCCCTGATATTATTGCGTCAACATTAGAAGATGCCTCAATCGCTCCAATAACATCAGTTAATCAGATATTGTCTGTTGATGAAGAGGCTAGAGTTATAGCTCAACAGCAAATAATGAAGAAGAAACGGCCTTAATGAAGATGAGCCAGTATATTTAATGACACTGATTCAGACCATACTCTCGCTAATTATTACGCTTGGTATTCTAGTTACGATCCATGAATATGGACATTACTGGGTTGCCAAGCGTTGTGGTGTCAAGGTCCTACGATTTTCAGTAGGCTTTGGGCGCCCGATTTTTATGTGGAAAAACAAGGATGGAACCGAGTTTGCCATTGCTAGTATTCCTTTAGGTGGCTTCGTCAAGATGCTTGACGAACGCGAAGCCCCTGTAGAAACCGCTTTGCTTCCTTATGCTTTTAATCGCAAGCCTGTCTCGCAGCGTATTGCGATAGTGTCAGCAGGCCCTATCGCGAACTTTCTATTTGCTATTGCAGCTTACTGGCTGATGTTCATTATTGGCTTCAGTGCCTTGACTCCAACAATAGGTGAAATTGATCAGGAGTCGGTTGCAGCAAGGGCTGGTTTGTATCCTGGTCTTGAAATAACTCAGGTGGATGGGCGAGATACTCTGAGTTGGCGCTCTGTCAGTATGGCTTTAGTGAACCGTATCGGCGACAGCGGTGATATTGAATTATTCGCTAAGGCTGGTGCTAGTGAGACTGCTGATGGTTATACATTAAGTGTTGAAAACTGGATGTTGGACCGTGAGCCACATGGACTGCTTAAGGACTTAGGTGTCCACCCATTAAAGCCGCCTGTTCCCGCAGTAATGGGGAGTGTCTTAGCCGATAGTCCGGCTGAACAGGGTGGCTTAAAAGCGGGCGATAAAGTAATTGAGGCCGGCGGTAAAGTTATTGAAGACTGGTTTGCTTTTGTCGATGTAATCAAAGTCTCTGCTGAAAAAGATGTTGTCGTTAAGGTTGAGAGGAGTGGAGAAAACAATGGGCTTATTGTCGAGACTCTGTCACTTAGACCAGAAGTATTTATACGTGAAGACGGTGCCTCGGTTGGTCGTTTAGGAGTGAGTGTTCAGCCCTTTACTTACCCGAAAGAGATGATAAGAACGATAAGCTACGGTCCTCTTGAATCCCTGATGCAGGCGAGTGAACAAGTTTGGGCTGATTGTGTTATGACACTTAACGCGATCAAGAAGATGATTATGGGCTTAATTTCTCTTGATAACCTGAGTGGCCCGATAACCATCGCTCAAGTAGCAAGTGAGTCTATCGAGTCAGGTTCTGAAGAGTTTTTGCGTTTTCTAGCTTTATTAAGCGTAAGCTTAGGAATCTTAAATTTACTGCCCATTCCTGTCTTGGATGGAGGGCATATTTTTTACTATTTGATCGAAGCTGTAAAAGGCGAACCACTATCTGAGAAATGGCAGGTGTTGGGTTTAAAAGTAGGGGTGTCATTTATATTGATACTTATGTCTCTAGCTTTATATAACGATATTATGCGTTTGTAGTGGTTATTCATTAATAGGATTGTCTGTGTTTGGCGTAAAAAAAATAATTCGTAGTTGGCTTGCTCTGAGCTTATTGATTCTAGCTATCGCCCCCTTAGCTGCTAAAGCAGAAGCTTTTATTATCAATGATATTCGTGTTGATGGTCTTAAGCGGGTATCAGCCGGTTCGGTATTTTCTGCGTTTATCCTAAGTGTTGGTGAGACTGCTAGTGAAGAAAAGATAGTTGAAGCAAGTAAGGCGCTATTTAAAACCGGCTTGTTTACAGATATCGAAATCGCCCGTGAAGATAGAGATTTGGTCATTATTGTTCAAGAGCGCCCCTCAATCTCGAAAATCGAAATTGAAGGAAATAAGGATATCTCTGAAGAAGATTTGCTGGAAGGGCTCAAAGCTGCCGGGATGGCAGAAGGAAAAGTATTCAAGCGGGTAACGCTTGAGCGTCTGGAGCTCGAAATCCTTCGCTCTTATGTTACACAAGGTAGATACTCTGCTTCTGTAGAGGCCGAAGTTAAAGAATTACCTCGCAACCGTGTGGCAATCAAGTTGAATATCAACGAAGGAGAAGTTGCCTCAATTCTTCATATCAATATCGTTGGTAACCAAGCATTTTCTGATGAAGAACTAATTGAGCTGATGGAGCTCAAGATGCCAAGTTTTTGGTCAGTATTTACCAGTGATGATAAATACTCAAAAGAAAAGCTGAGTGGCGATTTAGAGCGTATACGTTCTTTCTATCTGGATAATGGTTATATCAAGTTTGCCATCGAGTCGACTCAAGTTTCGATTTCACCACATAAAGAAGATGTTTTCGTTACGGTTAATATTTCAGAAGGCCCGTTATATACGTTAAAGGACTTCGACTTGAAGGGAGACCTTGTTCTAGAGAAGGAAGTGTTAGAAAAGCTTGTTATGTTAAAACCGGGTGACGTATTTTCACGTCAGAAACTGACACTTACATCTGACCTTATCTCTCGTGCTTTAGGTGCAGAAGGTTATACTTATGCAAATGTTAACGCTATCCCTGAGGCGCATGATGACTATACCGCTTCGGTTACTTTCTTTGTTGATCCTGGTAAACGGAATTATGTAAGAAGAATCAATTTCCGTGGTAACACTTCAACACGTGATGAAGTCTTACGGCAGGAGATGATTCAAATGGAAGGTGGGTCTGCATCAACGGACTTGATCGAAGGTTCTAAAGCTAAGCTTGAGCGTTTGGGCTTCTTTAGTACTGTTAATATTGATACGCCCTCAGTACCGGGCACGTCAGATCAAATTGATGTGAATTACTCGGTTGAAGAAACTTCATCCGGTAACCTTTCTGCAAGCTTGGGTTTTTCTCAGGGTTCCGGTTTTTCACTTGGTTTGAGTGTTTCTGAAAGTAACTTTTTTGGCTCCGGTAAGAAGGTCTCTTTTGGCGTGAATACCACTGAGTCCGTTAAGTCTGCTAACTTTTCCTATCTCGATCCTTACTTCACTGTCGATGGTGTGAGTCGAGGGTTTAGCTTTTTTGCTAGAAAAACTGATTTTGACGAAGATGACCGTTCAGATTTTGTTATCGATGAAACGGGAGCATCGGTAACCTTTGGTTATCCTATCAACAGTATTTCTCGCTTGAAGTTCACTTTTGGTTATACCAATACTCAGCTATCTGCAGGTGAGGATGTGCCGCTCGGAATCAATACTTTTGTTTCTGAATATGGTACGAGTTTTAATACTTACAGCTTTACCGGGTCATGGACCAGAAGCACATTGAATCGCGGGCAGTTTCCAACGCGCGGGTGGGGACAGGGCCTAACGCTTGAAGTGTCGGTACCTTTCAGTGATCTATCATTTTATAAACTTAACTACCGCTCAAATACCTACTTCCCAATCGATAAAGATCATGACTTTGTATTCAGGATTCGCAATAAATTGGCGTGGGCTGATGGGTATGGTGATACCAGCATACTTCCATTTTACGAAAACTATTTCACCGGTGGTATTACTTCGGTGCGAGGTTATCAAAGAAATTCGCTTGGTCGTCAGTCGGTTCCTAGTCAGGCTGGTGGGTCTACAGACCCCTTTGGCGGAAATCTCCTAATTGAAAATAGTGCTGAGTTGATCTTCCCTGTACCGTTTGTGAAAGACCAGCGATCGCTACGCCTATCGTACTTTGTTGATAGTGGTAATGTTTTTGATACAGCAAGGGGATATGATTTTGATGGGAATGAGATTCGTTGGTCGACTGGCTTGAGCTTACAATGGATAACCTTTATCGGGCCCTTGGGCTTCAGTTTTGGTAAGACGATTAATGACATTCCCGGGGACGATACGCGGTTCTTCCAGTTCTCCCTAGGGCAGCCTTTCTAGTTACTAAGTAAACATAAAATAGATCGTTGGAGGTCTTTAATGAAATTATTTAAGCAAATTATTTTGATGGGAAGTATTGCTTTCTTCTCTATGTCGGCACTTGCTGAAATGAAGATTGGTCTGGTTGATATGAGAGCTGCCTTATTTTCTTCAGATGCAGCAAAAGAGTTCACTGAGTCAATGGTGACCAAATATAAAAAACAGGACCTTGAAGTTCGTGCTATCGGAGAAGAAGGTCAGCGCTTGGAAATGCGCTTAAAAAATGACGCTGCAATTATGAGTGATAATGAAAGAGCGAAAATGGCATCTGATCTTGAAGAAGCGATTCAGGAATATAAGTACCGCAAAGGTAAGCTTGATAAGGCTTTGGCAGAAAGACGGAATGAGTTTTTGAGTGATTCAAAGCCCAAAATCGATCAAGCGATCAACGAGCTAGTAAAAGAAGAAAAACTGGATTTGTTGATTCCTCGTGAAGCGGCTTTATATGCCAATCAAGAAATGGATTATACAAATAAAATTATCGAGAAGCTTAACAAGCTAAACTGATCTTTCTATATTTCGTGAGTTTAATCAGATGAAGCAAAATGCCTTTACCTTAAAATATTTGGCGGACTATGTGGAAGGAGAGGTTCGAGGTGATGCGTCGATAAGCATCTCGGGCCTTTCGACTCTGCAGTCGGC
>NZ_LWGJ01001748.1:0-775 GCF_001635845.1 Oleiphilus sp. HI0132
CGAATTCTTTGGTTGAGCGTATCGAGTTGCGTGCTGTCTTTTTTACCCTGTTTGCTAAGTTCGTCGATCGATTCCTTTAGCTCGGGCTCAGCTTCTTTCAAGAGCGTAAGCGCTTTATAGTACTGACGAATCTCACTCATTAATACTTGATAGTGCTTTGCCTTGTTCTTCTCGACTTTTACATTGCGAGTGACTTCGAGCCAGCGGTTTTCCTGAGTTTTGATTAGCGCGTCAATTGCAGAGATATCATGAAATGAGGGGACCTCCGTGGTGAAGCGCTTAAGTGTTTCAGACAATGTATACAAAGTCGCTTCTTGCTCATCACCACCGGTTTGGATTAAGCGCTCCTGTTCTTCTGCTTCGAGCTTTTCTTGGGCAATTTTATCAATTCTTGCTTGGCACTCAGCTTGGTAGTGAGCAAATTCTTTGCGTTGTGTTTCGTTAGCACTGAGGCTAACTGCCGCCCAACGTTTGCTTAGGTTAAAAAGCTTGGCATCGTAGTGCTGAAGAACCTCGGTTTTTGCGAGGGCGGTAATGTCTGCTAGTGCTTTCTCTATATCTTGTTGCTGTTGACTTCGTTCAGCGATCTGATTGCGGATAGTGGCAAGCTTGGACTTGGCTATATGATAAACCGATTTGTCCTTACCCTTTGCCTGACTCAGCAGTGTGCTTAAGTCTGCTTCTGTTTCGATAAGCTCAGCAGCGGCTTGTCGGAGTTTTGCCATTTTTGCTTTTACTGCAATTTCTAGCAGTGATTGCTTATCTTCAATCCGAG
>NZ_LWGJ01001749.1:0-486 GCF_001635845.1 Oleiphilus sp. HI0132
GCTCAGGAATGATGAGCACAAAAAATAACTTATTTGTGCACATAGATGAGGGCTTTAAAGAATGATGTACGATGACCTTGAGCATAAAATACTATCCTGAGCACAAACTTCTGAAATCTCAAATTACAGGTGGTAAAACCTATCCTGAGCACAAGGTTTCGAAAAGTTGTGTCTTTTAGTTTTAAAATGGCCAAATTCCCTATCCTGAGCACTAACATGTTGTGCTCAGGTTTTTTAGTGTATTTAGGTGCGATAGAACCTTGCGATTATGTCGTTGGTTAAATTCAAACTACGCATTTTTCAAGGCTTGTGTATTTCGAGTGGGGTATATTTTGCTCTGTCATGAGTTTTCTTACAGTTGTCATGAATGATTGATCAGAAAGGTCGCAGAGCCGTATTTGTGTGATAACTGGCTCTCCATTTTCAACGTGTTTGGTTTCGGTTTTAAGTGGGAGTGCTTGAGGTTTAATGACGCATTTTCCTTCC
>NZ_LWGJ01001750.1:0-882 GCF_001635845.1 Oleiphilus sp. HI0132
ATGCGAGAAAAGGCTTTGGTCGAAAGCTTCTTCAATACACGGTATCTAAAGCGATACAGAAGCAAGCAAATGTATTTTTTCTTGAGGTCAGAGAGTCGAATCGCCAGGCAATCGACTTATATTTCTCTGAAGGATTTAATGAGGTTGGTGTGAGACCAAATTATTATCCTGCTGCTCAAGGAAAAGAAAATGCCGTATTAATGACACTAGAGTTATCGGTCGACCTTCAAGTCTAAATTTTTCTCTTGCTGCGAAAAAATACTCAGACGTTTATAATCACAGAAATTTTTATTAAGGCTGGTTTTCGGACTGGCATGCCGAAATCTTAAGGTAAGTATTCTTAATGTCACAAATAACAGATGAAATCTCCACGCGTAGAACCTTTGCGATTATTTCTCACCCTGATGCGGGTAAGACCACCATTACTGAAAAAGTCCTGTTATTTGGCGCGGCGATTCAAAAAGCCGGTACCGTGAAAGGGAAGAAAAGCGGTCAGCATGCAAAGTCTGATTGGATGGAAATGGAAAAGGAGCGTGGTATCTCGGTAACGACCTCGGTGATGCAGTTTCCATTTAATAAATGTCTGGTTAATTTGCTTGATACGCCGGGGCACGAAGATTTCTCGGAAGATACTTATCGAACCTTAACTGCGGTTGACTCTAGTTTGATGGTGATTGATTCAGCCAAAGGTGTAGAGGAACGTACAATCAAATTAATGGAGGTTACGCGTCTTCGTGACACGCCTATTGTAACCTTTATGAATAAGCTCGATAGGGATATTAGAGATCCGATAGAGTTAATGGACGAAGTGGAAGACGTTCTAAAGATTGCGTGTGCACCAATCACCTGGCCTATTGGCATGGGTAAAGAGTTTAAAGGTGT
>NZ_LWGJ01001751.1:0-1710 GCF_001635845.1 Oleiphilus sp. HI0132
GCAACCACCTCAGATACTTGAGCATCAATTAAGGCTTTAGCACAGGGAGGTGTTCGACCAAAGTGTCTGCACTGTTCCAAAGTAACGTACGCTGTCGAACCTTGCGCGAGTCCTCCCGCTTCAGCGAGGGCGTTTACCTCTGCATGCCCTGTTCCGGCCTTCTTATGCCAACCACGCCCCACAATTTGACCGCCCCTCACCAAGACACAACCTACCCGTGGGTTTGGCTGGGTTGTATACACCCCTTTATTGGCCAAGCGCAAAGCTTCAGCCATATAGTGAGCGTCATCTATTGAGAAAGCACTAAGCGTCATTTTTGGTATTCTCAGAACGAGCTAGCCGATCAACTTCTTCCTTAAATTCATTGATATCCTGGAAACTACGATAGACAGAGGCAAAACGAACATAAGCCACCTCATCCAGGCGACGCAGCTCTTTCATCACTTCTTCACCAATAGCAATCGCTTTTAGCTCTCTCTCGCCTGTTGCTCTCAATCGGGCCTTAATGTTATTGATCGCGCTTTCAATCGCCTCAATACTGACGGGGCGCTTTTCCAAAGCCTTGGTGAAGCCTCTGTTGAGCTTGTCCTCATCAAAAGGTTGACGAGTGCCATCCTGCTTAACCACTCTCGGCATCACCAGCTCAGCAGTTTCAAAGGTAGTAAAGCGTTCTTTACAAGACAGGCATTCACGGCGACGGCGAACCTGGCCGCCATCGGCAACCAGTCGAGAGTCGATAACTTTTGTATCCGTCGCACTACAGAAAGGACAATGCATCAAAAAACCTTTTGATTCAGAAGAAAGGCCAATTCAGAGCAGCAAGCCAACTAAACCACTAACAGCTGGCAGGCCAAAGGTGCAGAAATGAGGAAACGCCTCATCACCGCACCGGGTTAACTATTTATGCGTATACTGGGAAGCGAGCACAAAGGTCGATAACGTCCTTCTTAACACTTTCAATAGCAGTCGTATCTTCAGCATCTTTAACCAAAGCGTCAATTACGTCACACATCCAGCCCGCTAGTTGCTGACACTCGGCAGCCTTAAAGCCACGACGGGTTACCGCTGGCGTACCGATACGCAAGCCACTGGTCACAAAAGGTGAGCGTGGGTCGTTAGGTACTGCATTTTTATTCACTGTAATATTCGCTTTGCCTAGTGCAGCGTCAGCATCTTTACCCGTGATATCTTTGCTGATCAAATCTAGCAGGAACAAGTGATCGTCAGTGCCATTTGATACCACATCAAAGCCACGCTCCTGGAAAACTGCAACCATCGCCTTGGCATTCTCAACAACTTGAGACTGGTAAGACTTGTACTCATCTGACATAGCTTCTTTAAAGCACACCGCTTTAGCAGCTATTACATGCATCAAAGGGCCGCCCTGGCTTTCAGGGAATACAGCAAAGTTTAATTTCTTCTCTAGCGCTTCATTTGCCTTCGCCAGAATGATACCGCCACGGGGACCACCCAAGGTTTTGTGAGTAGTAGACGTTACTACATCAGCGATGCCAACTGGGCTAGGATAAACACCCGCCGCAACCAAACCGGCAATATGCGCCATGTCTACGAATAAGAATGCACCGACTTCATCAGCAATATCACGAAAACGCTGCCAATCAACAATACGAGAGTAGGCAGAAAAACCTGCAACAATCATCTTTGGCTTATGTTCACGAGCAAGCGCTTCAACCTGATCGTAGTCGATTT
>NZ_LWGJ01001752.1:0-691 GCF_001635845.1 Oleiphilus sp. HI0132
TCATATCAATAATTCGTTTACCGATAAACTTATTCCCCGAGGCCTCCGCTGCAATCGCCAAAGCATGAGTAATCGGCATGCCGGAAGCGAGCATCATGGCAAAGTTTCGGGTAAATCGTGATAAGGCGATCTGTTCAAATAAAACCCCTACTATTGGAAAGCCGAGTTTTTTCCTATCCCAAATATAATTGCCATTCTCCGTCGCCACCCACTGTTTAAAGGCATATATTCCCGCAAAAATAAGACCGATAATCAGCCACCAGTAAGCCAAACAAAACTCAGAGGTCGCCACAAGTATCTGAGTCGGTAGCGGCAGGTCTGCACCAAATTTGGCAAAGACACTGGCAAATTTTGGAATAACGAACAAGTTAACAATAAACAAGGCGATGAAGATCGCAGAAATAACCATGGTTGGATAGCGAGTCGCTTGCTTGATACGTTTACGTGTATCACGCTCCATTTCCAGGCTCTCACTTAATCGTTTAAAGGCTTCCTCAAGTTGACCTGTATTTTCACCTACGTGAATCATACTAATAAACAAATCAGAAAAGACCTTGGGGTGGGCCTGCATGCATGAAGCTAAATTCACACCTGACTCTAGGCGCTGAGAAACATCAAAGAGTGTCTCGCGAAGCACTTCTGACTTGGTTGAATCCGCCAAGCCTTTCATTGCACGTATAATAGGAATACC
>NZ_LWGJ01001753.1:0-744 GCF_001635845.1 Oleiphilus sp. HI0132
TAATGCGATTGAAAAGGCTCAGCGTAAAGTAGAAGGCCGTAACTTTGATATTCGTAAGTCCTTACTGGAATACGATGATGTGGCGAACGATCAGCGTAGTGTGATTTATGAGCAGCGTAACTCGGTGATGGAGTCTGATGATATTTCAGATATCGTTGCAGCGATTCGCGAAGAAGTTGTTGATGATACGATCAGTCGCTTTATTCCACCGCAAAGCCTAGACGAGCAGTGGGATATCGCCGGGCTTGAAAGCCATCTTGAGTCAGAGTTTGCGGTTAAACTCCCCGTACAAGAATGGTTGGATAGTGACGATAGCTTGCACGAAGAAACCTTGCGAACCAAGATTATTGAAGAGATCGTTAAAGTTTACAAAGAGAAAGAAGAGACGGCGGGTGCGCAGTCTATGCGTAACTTCGAGAAACAAGTGTTTCTACATATTCTTGATACGCTTTGGAAGGAGCACTTGGCATCAATGGATGCATTACGTCAGGGTATCCATCTACGCAGCTACGCTCAGAAAAACCCTAAGCAGGAATACAAGCGAGAAGCATTTGTTCTATTTGAATCGATGCTGGGCAATTTGAAAAATGACGTGGTACGTGTGACCAGTCACGTGAAGATTCAGACTCAAGACGAGGCTGAAGAGCTAGAGCGACGCAGACAGCAAGAGCTAGAACAGCAATTGGGCCGGGCAAAGACTGAACATGCAGATGCCAATGCAGCCGGTAGTGAAGGTGGCTCGGC
>NZ_LWGJ01001754.1:0-902 GCF_001635845.1 Oleiphilus sp. HI0132
GAGAAAGGCGATGCGCTGGCAGATATTCAAGACCCGTTTGGTCGAGTATTAGACACCATCACGAGTCATGCTAAGGGTATTATTATTGGTAAACAGAACATCCCATTAGCACAGGAGGGTGAAGCATTATTTCATATTGCTTATTTTTCCAAGCCAAACGAAGTGGCTGAAAATCTAGAGCTAATGAATGACAATTTGGTCAGTGAATCCGAGGTATTGTTAAATGAGCCATGATAACTTTTCAAAGAATGGAAACCTAAGTGAGGAGCAAACAATTGTGGGAAGTTCCTTCGCGAAATACCTTGATGGAAAGATCTTACTGGGTGCAGTCGAGTACGCTGACCTACCTGGACTACATTTATTCAACGTTCAGGTAAGAGTTGACACCGGCGCTAACAACTCATCTTTGCACGTCGAAAATATTGAGTATGAAGAGAGGGATAATGAAACTTGGGTCAGTTTTGATTTACCAAAGGATGTCTTTCCTGACCGAAGGGCGAGTAGACGGTCAGCAAAACTCGTCGACAAAAGGCTTGTTAAAACCAATAATGAGGCTAAAGAGAAGCGTTGCTTGATTGAAGCGAGTGTCTGCATTGGGAAAAGTCATTGGACGATACCCATCACCTTAACTGACCGCTCTAATATGCGATATCCTATGTTGCTGGGTCGCACCGCAATGGCAGGACGAGCGCTTGTGGACCCCGAGTCGGAGTATATCCAGAGTGAAGATAGAATGAGCGTAAACTATGAATAGCTTATGCTCGTAGACAGACAATAAGTATGAAGTTGAAGCAAAGTATTCTTGAGGTAAAAAATGTTTGATGAGCTTTTGGCCTGGTTTTCAATGTACAAAGTAAATGTGTTGCTAACGTTGGTTATCATCATTATCTACGGCTTTTTTA
>NZ_LWGJ01001755.1:0-1220 GCF_001635845.1 Oleiphilus sp. HI0132
GTCAGAGGGTTCGGGCATTAAACCTCATGCGGTGCAGATATTATTAGTTGAAGATAATGAAATTAACCAGCTGGTTGCCAAAGAATTGCTGTCCCATATGGGGTATCACATCGACGTGGCTGGCAATGGTGTAGAAGCTTTGGCTACTTTAAACAGTAGCGATAAAATATATGACCTGGTGTTAATGGATTGCCAGATGCCTGAAATGGATGGCTATGAAGCAAGTAAGAATATCCGCGAAGGCTTAGGCGGCGAGGCGTATAAAAATGTCCCAATTCTGGCGTTAACGGCCAACGCAATGAAAGGTGACAGGGAGAAGTGCCTGGCGGCCGGCATGACAGATTATGTGAGTAAACCAATTATAAGAGAAGATTTAGAAAGAACCTTACACAAATATGTCTAGGTGTTTGAAACACTCGACTTCCAATATTTAGCTGTAACGGCTCGAAATAAAGGCGTTAGCAATAATTTTTATGTATAGAAGGGAATAGCTGAACAATCCCGCTCTGCGCTTGATAGTCTGCAACAATCCAAATCTGCTCGAAAGGGTGCCCTTCAGGAACATGGATTTTGTCTCTTAAGGCGATGATTTCTTCTGATGTCCATGCGGGGTGTGCATTTCGAATGATCAGCCATACGCGTTGGGACTTGTAGTGCTTTTGGGCTTTGTTCATCAGTATTCTATTCAGAGCGCTAAGCAGACGCTCATGCACGTTGGAACAGTTAGCCTGCTCGCGCAGTGCTTCACGTGTTTTATCCGTCAGGTCACGTTTCAATATCGCCATTGCTTCGGCTTCAGAGCCGTATAGGTGCGCAATTTCCAAATCGAGTCGAAGGCCTTCCAACTCGCAGGATACATCTGGCTTATTTGGTTTGTTGTGCCAAATATGCCGAATTTCTTGACCGTGTAGCCTTTCATAGTGACGCATAAAAAGCTTGGCAGCTTCATGTTCGAGGGCTATCTTCTCGTCGGCACTGCTTGAAAATTGTTGCATAAACTAATACCCGGTTAGGCAGTCTTACTGTGCCTAGATAGAGCGACTTTATGAGAGTAGCTTATAAAGTCTTGGGTAGGACTTCAATGCCCTACCTATAACTTCTAGGGAGTCGATACATTCAGCAATTAGGTAAAAGACAGCCTGCCATATTTAACTGGCTAAGCCGTGAAGCTTATGTTAATTTTCGCGCCCTTTTTATTTGTCCTTCTTCTAGTGGTATTA
>NZ_LWGJ01001756.1:0-1283 GCF_001635845.1 Oleiphilus sp. HI0132
TTTTGATGTATCGATACCGCTTCGAAAGAGCAAAGATGAATCACAAGATGTTTTATCATTTACACACTTATCAGAAGAGGAAAAAAACCAGCTCAGCAATCTTAAGCTGAAAGTTGTTAGCCCTTGCACCTTCGAAACTGAAATAATATCAGCAGATCTCAGAAGTTCAGGCCTTAATATTAATGCTGAGCCAAGCAGTCATTTATTATTTTCATGTAACCAGGATATACCCGATTTAAGCACTCGCGTTAACGCGTTATTAGGAAAATACTCCTTGCCCACCATACTTCTTCTAAGTAGCGACCTAATCCCCCAGTTCGATGATCTGCCTAGCTCGGTTCACTTAATTGAAGCTCCCTACACTAGTGAAAAAGTACTCAATCACTTTCTAGATAAGCAAACGTCAATAGCCTCAGATGAAGAAACGCCTATAACACAAGGTTTAAAAGGCAAAAAAATATTAGTGGCAGAAGACAATAAAATTAACCAGCTAGTAGTAAACGAGACACTCCTCTTACTCGGCGCAGAAATCACGTTTGCCAACAATGGCCTAGAATGTATTCAATGCTTACGAGAAAGTCAGTACGACCTGATACTGATGGATATTCAGATGCCAGAAATGGATGGCTTAGAAGCTACACAAATTATTATCACAGACTCGCTTGCTCCGGACACCCCTATCGTTGCATTGACAGCGAATGTCTTTAAAGAAGATATTGACACTTATATTGCTGCAGGAATGAAGGCCCACCTGCCCAAACCCTTCGAGCCTGAAGCCTTATGCCAACTTATTGAAGAGCTCAGCTAAAATCAGCTCTAAGTATCATCAAATAACCGCGCTATGAACACTTTATTAAATTGCATACCCTTACTCCCAAAACCCTATCGCGGGTTAATGTTCGCTAATAGTACTAAACAGAGCTAAATCCTATGAGTGTACTTATACACTCATAGCCAAGGTAACGAGCAATAGCTAAGATCTACTCTCTTAAGAATGAAACCAGTTCATTTTTCGGCATAGGTTTAGCAAAATAGTAGCCCTGGAATACATCGCAGCCATTGGCTGCCAAAATATCAGCCTGTTCTTTAGTTTCTACACCTTCAGCGACGACGGGAATAGATAAACTCTTGCTTAAGTTGATAATACTTTTTGCCAGTAGCCAATCCTGCTCGTCAATCAAAATATCATTAACGAAGCTTCGATCGATTTTCAGTTCATTGATAGGTAATTTACTCAGTACACTTAGAGAAGAGTAGCCTGTACCAAAGTCATCCAAAGAAGT
>NZ_LWGJ01001757.1:0-920 GCF_001635845.1 Oleiphilus sp. HI0132
CCCTCGGCTTACGAAACACTTCACGACGCCGATGCTGGTCCTGCATTTTATCAAGCTGCTCAGCTAGGCCACTACGATACTGAGGTTCTGTCATGTAGCGTTCAAGCGCACTCAAGACCTGCTCCTCATAGCCTTCATCATCTAGAATCAAAGCTTGTTCACCCTGATTTTCAATGACTCGATGGGCCACGCCCTGAAAATGGAGCCATTGACTAAAGTCCGAAAGATCCAAGTCTAGTGGAATGGGTGGTATGCGACTCATGTCCGGGTAACGTCCACCGACACAAACTTGTCTTTACTCAAGACTCTCTCGCCATCCATTCGGTAAGCCACCAGCTGGCCATATTTCACCGCGCTATAATCCAGGCAAGCAATATTGCATTGAATAGGCTCTGGCTCACCAGACATCCAGTAATGACCCACAAATACGGGCGCCTCTGTTGTTGGGTAGGTCAGTAATTGCTGCTTCTCTATCGCCGACAAAGGACGCTCAGCCATTTCTGGCGGCAGTGGGTCGGGTTGAAAGACAACATCATTGTATATCTGGGGATCATCACTCCAGAACTTTGTGCGAAACATGCTTCTCGCCAAGCCATCTTTGCCTAGAATGGTTTCACCGTTTGGCAGCTCCAATGCGGTACCGCGAGTTAACTTGTCAATAATTCGGCTAGCGAAAGAACCAGAGACCGCAGACTCGTGCAAAAAGTCCATACTAATGCAATGGTCTGGGGAATAAGATTTTAAACGTTCAATCGCTAAACTATCCCAACAAGCATGAACCACTCGGAAGTCTTCTTTTTCAATAAAAAGAGGGATTTCATGAAACCACGATAGAAACTTGTGCCATTCGGAGCGATGAGCATCAAACTGCTCCAAGGTCTCTCGAATAAGTCTGTGATGACGAGCGTTGTGCTCGCGCA